>JAYVRT010000818.1:0-3952 GCA_043776025.1 Archangiaceae bacterium
TCGACCATGATCCAACGGCGGCCCATCTTGTGAGCGACGGCGCCAGTCGTGCCCGAACCCGCGAACGAGTCGAGGACAAGGTCCCCGGGCTTAGTTGCAAGGTCGAGGACGCGCTTCAGCAGCTTTTCGGGCTTCGGCGTCGCGAACGCATCCTCGGCGTTGAACGCCTTCACTTCCTCGCGTGCCTCGTGGTTGTTGCCCGCTTCGGTGTGCAACCAGACTGTTGGCGCAGGCGGTCCAGCGACCTTCAGTTCCGCGAGGAAGGTCTTGCGCGACGGCGACGCCCGACCATCTGCTCCGAACCAAATCTCATCGTTCTCGTCCATCTCACGAAGGCCACTGGCAGGAAAACGCGGTGACGATCCCCGCGGGGGTGACCAGACCACGCCGTTCTTGAACCGGAAGGAAAACGCCTGCTCTCGCTCCGACCCGGTGCGTTTGGCGTACAGCGGTGTTGCCTTCCACGGTCCCTTCGGGTGGTTGTCAGGGTTCCGGTAGCGGTCATCCATTTCCGCGCTTCGCCCGAGCCGATGAGGGCGCCATGTCGCCTTGTCGGCGGCATAGACCAAGACATGATCGTGGTTCTCCGAGAGCCACTTCGCATCGTTCGCGACCGTGTACTTCTTCTGCCAAATCGCGTTGGCCACGAAGTTCACGCGCCCGAAGACCTCGTCGCACAGGACCTTCAGGTAGTGGGCTTCGTTGTCGTCGACGGTGATCCAGATCGATCCTCGAACGCTCAAAAGGCGTCGGAGAATCATGAGCCGGTCCCGCATCATCGAAAGCCAGATCGAATGCTCGATCCCGTCGTCGTAGTGCGCGAATGCGCTGCCCGTGTTGTAGGGCGGGTCAATGAAAATGCAGACAACTCGACCGGCGTAGTCAGCCTCCAGCGCCTTCAGGGCCAAGAGGTTGTCACCGTGGATGATCATGTTGTCGAACGAGGTCGGCCCTTCGCCCTTGACCGGCGCGGCGTAGGACTTCTCAGGCTGTTCGAGGAGGATGCGTGGCTCAAGCCGCGGGATCTCCTCCTTGCCCACCCAAGTCAGCTCAAGCCGTGAATTTCTCTGCTTCGTCATTGTTTTCTCGGGAGCAGGCCGGATGAGTCCGGGGCCAGTTGGACGATCAAATGCAGTCTCTCAACAAGAGGACCGGCAGGGTCGGGACGCGGCCGAAGCCGCCGTCGTTCGTCAAGAAATGTCCGCAGCTCTCCACGAGGGCGGTGGCGGCGTGAATGGCATCGGGGGTCTTCATGCTCGTGCTGGCCCGAATCTCAGAGGCGCGCCGCAAGACGCTCGATGAAATCGGGCAAATTCTGATGTCAGACGACGCGAAGAGGCGCTCGTAGTCCCGCCGCAGGGGCTCATTGTTCGCCTTCATCGGGCCGACCAGCGTCTCCAGAACGAGCAACTCGCTGGCGACGAGCTGGAGGGTGTTGGCCGCCGCCGCGGCCCACAGAGGTCGCAGCATCTCCCAGTAGTCGACGTGCTTCTCCATGCTGTAGATGACTGGGTTCGTGTCGAGGTAGACCAGACCCGTCGTAGGGAGCTTCATCGTTCCCATGAGTCTCGCTCCTTCCGCACGTATTCGTCGGCCTCGTCCGAGGTTTTGAAGAGCCGTCCGCCAGGGGACTCGTCGAGGACTTGAAGCGCAGAACCGGCGGTGAGCCTCCACTTGATCGTGAACAACGTCTGCGTCTCGACCTTGGTTTCAGCCAACTTCTTTTGCAGGTCGTCAATCATGCCGTCGCTCTCGGCTCTGAGGCGGGCCTGCTCGACGTAGATTTGCTGCTGCTTCGCATCCCGCCGCCCCTCAAGGTCGCGCTGGATTCGTTTCGCTCCGAGCTTCTCTTGCAAGCCCTTCACGCTGCGAGCGTCTTTCTTGGCAGCCTTGATTTGGGTGTCGAGCAACTTGATGTCGCGTGACAGGCCGGATTCCAGGTCTTCGCGACGGCGGTCGAGCTTCTCGGCCTCCTCCTCGAAGAACTTCTCGTGGCGGTCCTCGGCTTGGGCGAGCACTGCCTTCCGCTGCTCGTCCAGCGACGACACCAACGCCGGGACGTCCGCCACCGTCACCTCTGCGCCTTCGTCCGCGTCGAGCAGGAAGAACTTGGGCGCAACCTCGGGGTCGATGGCGTCGCCGTCTGCGTCGGTGGCCGCCACCATCAGGAACTCTTCGCGGCGATCGAGGGCCGTCGCAGCCACCACCTGCGCTGTCAGCCACCCCGAGCTGCCCCTGTACCGCTCCAACGCGCTCGCCTTCATCTTGAAGGCGAATGTGACCTCGCGGACGGGGGTGTTCACGCCTTTGGCGTCGACCAGCAGCTTCTCGGCGAGGGCATGGCCGATGCGGAAGAAGGCGTCGCCGTTCTTCTGCGCCTCGGGCCAGCGCACGTCGAACCCGGTGTCCCCGGCGAAGGCTTCACGCAGACGGAAGCGCGGCTCGTCGGGGTCGAAGTCGGCGGTGTCCTTGAGGGCGTAGCGCGCCAAGCCCATCAGCTTGTGCTGCTGGTCGTCGAGAGCAGCACGCGCGTCGTTGCCCGTCATGCGCAGCTTCTCCTGCACCTCAGGGTCGAAGTTTTCGAGGATGGCGACCTTCGCGTTCTTCTTCTGCTCGGCGATCTCGGTCTCGAACTCGGCCTGAAGTGCATCGAAGGCGGCCGTGATTTCGGCCGGCTTGCGGCAGCTCTGAAAAATCTCGCCGACCCGCTTCTCAAAGTTGAGGGCGGACTCGACGTCGGTGACGCCCACGTCGTCGCTGACGCCGAAGACGCCGGCGAACAGTCGGAACTTGGCGCTGAGGATCTGGAACACCCGCATGTCGGCGTCATTGCTGCGGTTGAGCAGGTTGACGACGAGCACGTCGCTCTTCTGCCCATAGCGGTGGCACCGGCCGATGCGCTGTTCGATGCGTTGCGGGTTCCACGGCAGGTCGTAGTTCACGACGACAGAGCAGAACTGAAGATTGACGCCTTCTGCGGCGGACTCGGTGGCCAACAGGATGGTGCCGCGCTCCGCGAACTCCTCGATGATCGCGGCCTTCATGTCGGAGGTCTTCGAGCCCGACGACACCTCGCCCCACCTGTCCTTGTTCTTCTTCTTCCACTCGGCGTAGATGCGCTTGCTCTTATCGTCGCTGTTGGAGCCGTTGATGAGGATGGTGCTCTCGTCGAAGCCCGCCTTGGCCAGCAGGTCGCGAAGGTACTCCTGCGTGCGCAGCGACTCCGTGAAGATGGCCGCCTTGCGCGCTGCACCCCGCTCGGCAGCGAGGTCAAAGATGCTCTTGCTCTCGCTGTTGCCCTTCAGCGCGGCGAGCAGGGCCTCGGCTTTGCGGTCGGTGACGATGCCTTTGGCCATCGCCACGAACCGCTCCAAGTCCGTGGCCTCGGCGAATGTGAATTTCGGATCGGAAGGCGCGGGGACTGCGGCTTCGTCGTCGTCGTCGGCCCAGTCGTCGCTGACTTCGGGGAGCACGTCGACGTCTTCGGCGACGGTCGCGGTCACCTCGTCCACGCCGGGAAGCGTGGGCTGCGCACGGAGCCGCTTGGCGAACTTTTCCAACGTGGCGCCGATGGCAGCAGGCGACGACGCCAGCAGCTTGCGCAGCATCAGCGTGATGAGAGGGCGTCGTGCATTCGGCAGCGCCGCCAACACGTCACGCGCAAGGTAGTCGCTGACTTGATCGTAAAGGGCCTGCTCGGCGGCGTTGGGGGTGAAGTCCGCGGTGATGGTCCAGCGGTCGGTGAAGGGGATGACGTGACGGACTTGGCTGCGCAGCGTGCGCTTGCAGATGTGCTGGAGACGGGCTCGCAGCGCCTCGTTGCGCTCGTCGATGTCGGTGGTGTTGACGAACTGCTCGTCGAACGACTCCAAGCTGCCAAAGACGTTCTCGTCGAGGATGCTGACCAAGCCGAACAGCTCCTTCAGCGTGTTTTGCAAGGGCGTCGCCGTCA
>JAYVRT010000819.1:0-3947 GCA_043776025.1 Archangiaceae bacterium
ACCTTCACCGAGCTCAGCCATGGGTTCTACGGCGCGGTGAAGGACCTCGCGGTCACCGACGGCGGCGTCTACGCGATCGTCAACGACTGCTCCAACGCCACCTGCACTTCGAAGATCGGGTCGGTCTACAGCCGCGTCGGCGCGAACAACTGGCAGCTGCTCGGCGCCCCCCAGCCGTTCGGCAACCAGCTCTACGCGATCGCCGCCAAGGGAAACGACGTGGTGGTCTCGACGCCGAACGCGATCTACCGGTGGGACGGCGCCGCCTGGACGGCGATCCCCACCAGCGGGATCACCGGCCCGGTGCAGGATCTCCACTTCTGCGGCATGTACCTGTATGGCGTCGGCGCCGGCGGCTCGTTCTTCAAGGGCAGCGCGACGCTGCTGCAGAGCCAGGGCACGGTCGGCACCCGCGACCTGATGTCGCTCCACTGCCCCACCGACACCGAGCTGTGGGTGGCCGGCTCTGGGGCGTTGTGGTCGAAGAACGGCACCGGCCTTTGGACCGCGCGCAACTCGACCACCGTCAACCACGCCGACTACAATGCCGTCTGGAGCCCCGGCCAGGGCGAGGCGTTCGCCTTCGGTGTCGGTCGCTACGGCACCTACTGGAACACCGCCGCGCTGTCGGTGATCGACGCCCCCGGGGGGATCCTCCCCGACGTCGCCAACGGAATGTGGGGCTCGTCGATCGACAACCTCTACCTGGTGGGCAACTCGGTGACGCCGGTGCCCTTCGGGTTCGCGCTGCGCTTCGACGGCACCCAGTGGCGCCTGGTCGACTCGGGCGCCCAGCGGCCGGTGACGGCGATCGATGGCAACTCGCCCACCGAGATCTGGCTCGGCACCGAGGGCGGCGGACTGCTGCGAGCCGTGCCGCCGAAGTAGCGGATCCTTCAGTCGATGCGGGCCAGCTTCGCCTCGCGCTCCTCGAGGAATCCGGTGACCGCGTCGGCGATCGAAGCGGCGACCTCGCCCTGGTAAGCCTCGCTGCCGAGCAGCTTCTCCTCCTCAGGGTGCGAAAGGAAGGACGTCTCGACGAGGATCGCCGGCATCCGCGCGCCGAGGAGCACGAAGAACAGCGCTTCCTTGGTGCCCAGGTCGCGGACGCCTTTGTGGGTCGCGCTCAGGTCGCGCACCAGGCTCTTCTGCACCCGCTGCGCGAGCCGGCTCGACTCCTCGGTGTTCGCCTTGGTGGCGAGGTCGGCGAGGATGAACTGGAGATCGGAGACGCCCTTCTCGCTGCTGGCGTTCTCCCGGGCGGCGAGCCGGATGCTGTAGCGATCGGCCGAGGTGTTGAGGGTGTAGGTCTCGATGCCGCGCAGGGAGCGCGTCGGGGCGGCGTTGCAGTGAATCGAAACGAAGAGATCGCCCTTGTGCTGGTTGGCGAAGGCGGCGCGATCCTCGAGGCGCACGAAGGTGTCGTCGTCCCGCGACAGCAGCACCTCGAGCCCGGCCGCCTCGAGCTTCTTCGCCAGCTGCTGCGCGATTGCAAGGGTCACGTCTTTCTCCTGGACGCCGGTGGGGCCGATCGCTCCGCTGTCGTGGCCGCCGTGGCCTGCGTCGATCACCACCCGCCGCATCTTCAGGCCCAGCTGCTCGGCGAGCGTCAGCTCGGACTTCGCGCCGTCCTTCGCCGCCTGCTTCAGCCGCGCCCGCGCCACCGAGTCGGCGACGCGGATCGGCGGTGGGGTGGCGCCGACACGGACGTCGCGCAGCTTCTCTTGAAGATCAGAGAGCCTTGGGAGCTTGAGCGCGTCGAGCGCCCCGCCCTTCGCCTCGGCGCCCTCTTCACGCGCCTCCTCGCCGTCGCCCTCGGGCCGCAGCGCCGGCAGCCGGCGGGCGTGCACCGGCTTCGCGGTGGCCCCCTCGTCGTCGTCGCCCAGCCGCGCCGCCGACTTCCCAGCCCGCGCGGCCTCGGCTTCGAGCTCCGCCGCGGCGACCTTCACCGCCAGGCGGGCCTGCTCGGCCTTCAGCTGCTCCGGGCCTTGCTTCCCCGCCGGCAAGCTCTTCGCTGCGGGGCCCTGCCGGGCCGCCACGGCGGCGCGCTCCTGCTCGGCCTTCACCTGCGCCACGCCCGGCTCACCCGCCGCGGCGCAGCGGGTCGCGACCCGCACCAGCTCCGCCGCCCGCTGCTGCGCCGGGCTCAACGGGGCGTCCTCGCCGTCGTCCGCCGCCAACGCCTTCTTCGGCTCCTCGTCCTTGCGGCCTGTCTTGCGGATCGCGTCCGCCACCGTCGGCGCCTTCTCCTTCGGCTCGGGCAGCGCCCCGAGCAGCCTCTTCAGCTCGGCCTTGCGGTCTCCCCCGCCACTGTCCAGCGCCGCTTCGAGGACCTTCCGCGCCGCGAGCGGATCTTCCTGCCGCTCGAACAGCAGGCGGCCCAGGCCGAGCGCGGCGTCGTCACTCAGCCGGTGCTTTGGCCACTGGGCGATCACCTTGCGGTAGCTGCCCTCGGAGGAAGCGAGGTCTTCGGCGTCTTTCGAGAACCTCGACAGCTCCGCGTAGAGCTCGGCGGCGGTGAAGAGCGCCTCGGGGGCACGATCCGACTTCGGCCAGCGGACGGCGAGCTTCTCGAACTTGTGGGCCGCGTTGAGCCAGTGGTGACGGAACTTCTTCTTTGCCGGATCTGACTTCAGCACTGAGTAATCGGCCCGCGCGTCTCTGTACGCCTCGTCGGCCGGGGACGCCGTCGGCGCACCGAGTGCCCCCGAAGCGAGCAGGCTGAAGAGGGTGAGGAGGCAGCGGAGGGAGTTGGGCATCGGGCGCGACAGGTCTGTGACGCCCGCGATGTGAGCATGTGGAATACATCCCGGCAAAAAATCGGCGTTGGGGGTTACACTCGGCGCACCGATGGCAGAGCAGGAAAACAGCACCGGAAAGGGCAAGAAGCTCGTCGACCTCGACGGCGGGGATCCCAAGATCCTTAAGAAGCCGTCGAGCCAGCCCGCGGCGACGATCCCCAAGACCTCGACTGCCGCGGGGATGCCGGCCGCCACCACCAACCCGGGTGCCAAGCCGCTCCCCTCCTCCGGGATCTCCGTGCCCTCGGGCGCGACCTCTGGGGTTCAGAAGCAGACGTCGTTTCAGAAGGCGCAGCTGGCGTCGGCGTTTCAGAACGCGGGCGACGCGCAGAACAAGGCGAAGCTCGCCCACTCGATCGGCAACACCCAGGCGCCGGTGACGGATGACGATGACGAGCCGACGTCGATTGGCAAGACCTTCGACGGGATCACCCCCGCGCCGGAGCTCACCAACCGCGACCTGTGGAAGGCGGTGCAGGCGCCGATTCAAAGCCGCGAGGGCCGCCGGTCCGCCGAGACCTACCGGATGGTGATCAACCAGTTCGCCGTCGGCCACAACCCCCGCTACGAGCCTGACGCCCCGGACAAGCCCCGCGCCCACATCTTCATCTGGGACGTGAGCCGGGCGATGAACTGCGAGATCCCCCACTTCGTCGGCGCCAAGGAGATGTCGCTTGGGCAGACCGTCGACTGGCTGCGCCACGAGGGCCCGATGCGTGGTTGGGTGCGGGCCTCGATCTCCGATGGTCACAGCGCGGCCCTCGAGGGAATGCTGTCGGTGCTGGTGCCCAAGGACATCAAGTTGAAGCAGCTGGCGGTGATCCTCCCCGAGGAGGAGACCGCGCCCGATGGCAAGCCGTTCGTCGCCGCCGCCGCCCGCGCGCGCGGAAACAAGCTGAAGCTGGGCGACGCGCTCGGGGTCTTCCTCGCCGAGTGCTTCGTGCACCCCTGAAGGCTCAGGAGTTGATGAACCAGCCCAGCTGGTGGGCGAGATCCTCGTCGATCACCCGCACCCAGGTCGGCTGGCTCGGCACCACCGCCGCGAGCAGCTTCTCTCCGTTGCGCACCGGAGCCCGCCCCGGCCGCGCCCGCGCCATCACGGAGATCTTCACGTCCTGCCGGTAATAGCTCGCGGCGAACTTCGTC
>JAYVRT010000820.1:0-14058 GCA_043776025.1 Archangiaceae bacterium
GGGGAAGTTGGATCTCGCGAGCGTCAGCCGCGATCACAAGCAGTTCGCGCTGATCGAGACCAACTCGGACGCCGACACGAACCTCTATCTGTTCAAGCGCGGCGACAAGGCGCCGGTGCTCCTCACGCCGCACACCGGTGAGGTGCTCTTCCAGCCGACCGGTTTCTCGCCCGACGGGAAGACGCTCTTCTACCTCTCGGATCTCGGCGGCGAGTTCGCGGGGCTGCAGGCGATGGACCTGGCGACGAAGAAGTCGACGCCCGTGCTCCAGGAGAAGTGGGACGTCGAGAACGCGGACTTCTCGTTGAGCGGCAAGCTCTTCTTCACCCAGACCAACGAGGACGGCGCGCCGAAGGTCGTGCTCTCGGACGCGAAGACGAAGAAGCCGATCGCGCTGCCCGCGACGCCCGGGCCGTTCGCGTTCCAGGCCTTCTCGAAGACCGACCGATACCTCGTGGTGCGCCTGCAGACCGACGCCGCGCCTGCGACGCTGCTGCTGATGGATTTGAAGGACGGCAAGTCCCGCGGGCTGGTGGACCCGCTGCCCGAAGCGCTCAAAGGTCGCAAGTTCGCAGCCGCGAAGTCGGTGCGGGTCGCGTCGTTCGACGGGAAAGAAGTGCCGGCGTTCCTCTATGAGCCCGAGGAGACGGGGCCTTTTCCGGCGGTGCTCGACATTCACGGTGGGCCGACGGCGCAGTCGCAGCGCGAGTTCCGCGTCTTCGCGCAGTACCTGGTGAGCAAGGGCTACGTCGTCCTCGTCCCGAACGTGCGCGGGTCGACAGGCTACGGGAAGTCGTACACCCGGCTCGACAACCTGGACCTCGGCGGCGGGCCGCTCAAGGACGTGATCGCATGCAAGAGCTGGCTGGTCGCGAACGCCAAGGTGGACCCGAAGAAGGTGGCGATCATGGGTGGCAGCTATGGCGGGTACATGACGCTCGCCGCCGCGACGATGGCGCCCACCGAGTTCGCGGCGCACGTCGACATCTTCGGCGTCTCCGACTTGAAGGCGCTGGTCGAGAGCTTCCCTCCCTACTGGGCGACGGCCGCGAGCTACATCTACAAGA
Source organism: Archangiaceae bacterium (assembly GCA_043776025.1). Taxonomy (GTDB): domain Bacteria; phylum Myxococcota; class Myxococcia; order Myxococcales; family Myxococcaceae; genus JAYVRT01. The sequence goes on from JAYVRT010000820.1 coordinate 1,068, forward strand.
AGTTCGGCAACCCCAACGATCCCGCCGACGCGAAGTACCAACACGATCGCAGCCCGATCTTCTTCCTCGATCAAATCGTCCGGCCGCTGCTCGTGGTCCAGGGGACGAACGACGCGCGGGTGAAGAAGGACCAGTCGGACCGCGTCGTCGAGGCCCTTCGCAAGCGCAACGTGCCGGTCGACTACCTGGTCATCGAGGGGGAAGGGCACGGGTTCTCGAAGACGCAGAACTTCCAGCTCGCACTGGAGACCGTCGACCGCTTCCTCGACAAGCACCTGCTCGGCGACACCGAGGTGAAGGTCATTCCCTAAAAAGCGCTCGGCAACACTGGCCCTTGAGGGCCTACTTCAGCGCGCGCTCGAGCTCCCAGCCAAGCACCCGGTAGCCCGCGGACTTGTAGAGGTCGGCGTCTTCGCCGGCGTCGGCAGGAAGGTGGAGGGCGATCGACTCACAGCCGCGGCTGCGCAGGTAGGCCTCGGCCTCGCGCAGCAGCCGGGTGTCGACCCCCTGGCCGCGCCAGCCCTGGGCGACGGTGAGCGTCATCAGCTGGCCGTACTTCACCCCCGTCACCTGGTGGTGCTCGCGGGCGCGGACGATCGCCGCGCCGACCGGCCGGCCCTCGTACTCGGCGACGAGGATTCCCTCGGGCTCCTCCGACAGCGACTTCTCCACCACCCGCCGGTAGGCCTCGAGCCAGCCCGCGCGCCCGGGGAAGCGCTTCACCGTGTCGGCTTCGAACTGCTCGAGGGTCGAGATGTCCTGCACCTTCACGCGGCGAACGATGAGCGGCATTGCGGCGTCCGTTTACGCCACCCGCCGCCGCTGCACCACCGGGGCGATCAACGGCTCACGGCATCACGAGCGTCGCGTTCTTCTCGCACTGCTTGGCGACGTCGTCGGGCGTGTTGAGCACGCCGCTGGGGTAGCCGCCGTCGGGGTCGGCGCGGTACCACATCGTGAACTCCGAGCCTTCCGGCGTCTTGGTGTAGCAGCCGGCCAGCATCTGGCTGCGCGGGCACAGCTGGCTCGACCAGGTGCCGCCGGTCGCGGAGCAGGTCGCCTTCTGCTGCCCGACGAACGTCACGTTGCTCACCGTGTCCTGGCACTCGTTCATCCGCAGGCTCGGGCTGGCCATCGTCCAGTCGCAGCTGCCCTTGGAGCTGTTGAGCGCCCCGGTGAGGGCCCCACAAGCGAGGAACATGGAGCCAGCGACGAGGGGGAAGAGGGGAGCGGGCAGGCGCATTCTTGGGCGTATCTCCCGCCGGAGGTCCCCGGGTCAACCGCTCCGACGGTAATTTCACAGTGGGATCCCCGGTAGACGCAACCCCTGCGCATGGAATAGGAGGCCCCCCTGTCCAAAGAACCGAGCGGAGCACGCGAGCTGGCCATCCGAGGGGGGACGGCAGTGCGCACCGGTGGGTGGCCTGCCTGGCCGATCCACACCCCGGACACCACCGCGGCGCTGGCGGCGGTGCTCTCCAGCGGGCGGTGGTCGGTGAGCGGCGCGTGGACGGGGCGCACCACCCGCGAGCAGGAGTTCGCGGTGCGGTGGGCGCAGTTCAACGGCGTCCCGCACTGCGTGCCCACCGCCAACGGCAGCAGCAGCCTTCTGATCAGCCTCGAGGCGCTCGAGGTCGGCGCCGGCGACGAGGTGATCGTCCCCGCGCTGACGTGGGTCGCGCCCGCCACCGCGGTCCTCAACGTCAACGCCCGGCCGGTCATCGTCGATGTCGACCCGAAGACGCTCTGCCTCGACCTCGAGGCGGTGAAGGCGGCGATCACCCCGAGGACGCGGGCGATCATCGCGGTGCACCTCTACGGCTCGATGGTCGACATGGAGCCGTTGCTCGGGCTCGCCCGCGCCCACCACCTGGCGGTGATCGAAGACTGCGCCCAGAGCCACGGCTCGCGCTACGCCGGTCGGGCTGCCGGGACGATGGGGGAGATCGGCATCTTCAGCATGCACCAGGGCAAGGTGTTGACCTCGGGCGAGGGCGGCGCGGCGATCACCTCTGACCCGCGCCTGTACCGGCGGCTCGAGCAGCTGCGCAGCGACGGGCGTCGCTACGTCGATCGGGTGCCGAAGGTGGGCGAAGCGCAGCTGGAAGAGGTGGGAGAGATCCAGGGCAGTAACTTCTGCCTCTCCGAGTTCCAGGCGGCGGTGCTGCTCGACGGCGTCAGCCGGCTCGAGGCGCAGAACATCCACCGGGCGGCGAACGCGAAGCTGCTCGACGCGAAGCTGACCGCGCTCGGAGGCCTGACACCCCAGGGCCGACCGTCGGCGGTGCAGCAGCAGACCTACTACCACTACCTGGTGCGCTGCGACCCGGGGGCGTTCGCGGGGCGCAACAGCGCGGCGATCGCCAGGGCCCTGACCGCCGAGCTGGGCTTCACCGTCTCTCCGCCTTACCCGGCGCTGCCGCGGCACCGCCTCTACTGCCCGCAGACCAAGCGGCGCTTCAAGCTCGACGACGCCCATTGGGCCGCGCTCGACCCGAGCCGCTTCTCGACGCCGGTCGCCAGCCGGGCCCACGCCGAGTGCGTCATCTTTCACCACAGTGTGTTGTTGGCTGAAGCGGCCGCGATGGATGCGATCGCCGAAGCCTTCGCGAAACTTCAACGGTCACCGGACCAGATTCCGGAAGGGGATGGCCACAAATGACGATGCAGACCCGTGAGATTCACTTCGGCGACCACCACTACCCGTTCCACTTCGGCATCGACTGCACCAGCGACATCGTCGATCAGATCCTCGAGGTCGAGGTCGACAAGTACGTGTTGATCGTCGACGAGAACGTGGAGCTGCTGCACGCGGCGAAGCTGGTCGATCGCCTGCGCCGCACCGGGGCCCAGGTGGTGACGATCTCCCTCGTCGCCTCGGAGAAGCTCAAGTCGTTCGAGATCGTCGGCCAGACGCTGGAGACGGCGTTCGCCGCGGGGATGACCCGCCGGTCGTGCGTGCTCGCGATGGGCGGGGGCGTGGTGGGGAACATGGCCGGCCTGGTCGCGGGCCTCGCGTTTCGCGGCATCCGCCTGATTCACCTGCCGACGACGTTGATCGCCGCCCTCGACTCGGTGCTCTCGCTGAAGCAGGCGGTGAACGGGAAGCTGGGCAAGAACCTGATCGGCTGCTTCCACGCGCCGGTCTCGGTGCTGGTCGACTTGAGCTGGCTGACGACGCTGCCGGTGCGCGAGATGCGGGCCGGGCTGTGCGAGCTGATCAAGAACGCGCTGGCGATCTCGCCGCAGACGCGCCCGACGCTGACGAAGGTGCTGCGCAAGGACTGCCGCCTCTCCGCGCTCGAGCTGCTGTCGCTGGTGGACATCGCGATCGACGCCAAGGTCCAGGTGATGCGCGAGGACGCGAAGGAGAAAGGCGGCGGGCTGGCGCTGGAGTACGGCCACACCATCGGCCACGCGCTCGAGCTGGCCGCGCCGGGGTTGCTCAGCCACGGAGAGGCGGTGGGGGTGGGGATGCTCTACGCGGCGGACATCGCGGCCCGGGTTTACTCGCTGCCCCAGGGCGACGTCGACGCGCACGCGGCGATGCTCGACGCGATCGGCATCACCCGCGAGCTGGCGAGCTCGATTCCAGTCGAGACGGTGATGTCGCTGCTGATGTTCGACAACAAGCGCGGCTACCTGCGGCCTGACGCGACCCAGATTCCAATGATTCTCCTCGACCGTGTCGGGGTGCTCCGGCGCACCGGCTCGGTACCGCTCACCGCGGTCGCGGCGTCCGAGGTGCGGCACACCCTGTCCGCGCGCCACGATCGCCACCGCCACCACAAGCTTCACATGGTGAGCGCGGTGAACCCCGCGGCGTAGGCGGCCCGCGGCGCGCTCAATGCGCGTGCCCATCAGCAGCCGGCCGGGCGCTGGGTGACTCCCTTCAGCGCTCGACCGACAGCTCCTGCAGCAGCTCGAGATCCTGCGTCTCCTCCATCAACTCGAGCAGCTCGAGGTTCTTCACCACCTCGGGGTCGTCGGGCTTGAGCTGCGTCTTCGCCGGAACTGAAGGCGCCGGCACGCTCGGCACGCCCCCGTCGGCGTGGAGCAGCAGGGCGAGGAAGAGGAGGAAGCTCACCGCCGCAGCCTCTCGCGCATCCGCTGCCGCATCTCCTGGCGCTGCTCTCGGGTCATCTGCCGCCAGCGACGCAGGTTCTCGCGCATCTGCTCCCGCTGCTCGGGGTGCGACTTCAGGTACGCGCGCATCCGGTGGCGCATCTGCATGCGCTCTTCGGGGTCCAACGAACGCAGCTCTTTCATCTTCTCCCGCAGCTCCTGGCGCTCGCCCTCAGGCAGGCTCTTGAACTGGCGCGCGTTCTCGCGAATCGCCTCCTTCTCTTCGGGCGGCAGCGCCTTGTAGCGCTCGAGGTTGCCCTTGATCCGCTCCCGCTCTTCCGGTGGCAGGGCCTTGAACTTGCGCATCCGCTCGCGCAGCTCTTCTTTCTTGTCTTCGGGCAGCGCGTTGAAGCGTTCTTCGGGGGTCTCGGCGCGGACCGCGGGGCCGATCGTCAGCAGGGTGAGGAAGAGCAGGGTCTTCATTGCGGCACCTCGAGCGAGTTGAGCTGGGCGATCACCTCGAGATCATCCGGGCTCTCGAGCCCGGCGAGATCGAGGTCCTCCAGCACTTCCATGTTGGTCGCGACGTACAGCTGCTCGTCGTCGGCCCCGTTCAGCGGGGTCCCGGGCTCGCCGCGGGTGAGCACCACCACCGCCACCGCCGCCGCCGCCAGGCCGGCCGCCGGCATCCATCGCGCGGGGGTCAGCCAGGCCGCCAGCCGTTCGCCGATCGTCGGCGCTTGATCGAGCCCGTTGAGCACCGCGCGGCGCAGCGCCTGCGACGGCTCGGGCGCAGGGAGCGCCTCGACCGCGGCCACCACCGCCCGCAGCTGCTGCTCCTTCGCGGCGAGCGCCGGGTCGGCCGCCAGCGCCGCCTCGACCCGCTTCGCGTCGAGCTCCGACAGCTCACCGTCGACGTACGCGGTCAGCTCTGCTTCGAGGTCTACGTCTTCGCTCATGACTAACTCCCGGCCCTGTGATTCGCCGACAACCCTGCTTTGACCAGCTCCACCTGCTTCACCACCTGCAGCGTCGCCCGGTGGATCAAGCTCTTCACCGCCGCCTCCGAGGCCTCGAGCGCCTCGGCGATGTCCCGGTACGCCATGCCTTCGAACCGGCACATGCTGAACGCCGCCCGCTCGCGCTCGCTCATCGTCCCCAGCGCCTGCCCCACGGCCTCTTCGAGCCGCTTGCCGTCGAGCGCATCGTCGGGCCGTTGGCCGACCGCCTCGGTGGTGTCCTGTTGGGTTTCTTTCTGCGGCTCCATCACCCGGTAGTCTCCGCGGCGGACCTCGTTCAGGCAGTGGTTGGTCGCCACCCGGAAGAGGAACGTCTTGAACTTTGCGCTCGGCCGGTACGACTTCGAACTCCGGTAGAGCTTGAAGAAGATCTCCTGCGCCAGCTCCTCTGCCCGCGCCTGGCTGCCGACGAACCGCCACGCGAACCGCACCACCGCCCCCTGGTACCGGTCGAAGAGCTTCGAAAAAGCCGCCTTGTCGCCCCGGGCGACTTGTTCCATCAGGCGGGCGTCTTCGTCGTCCGGTGTCACCTTCAATCCTCCAACCCTGCGGGGCGCCGAAGGTTTCGCTTTATTCGGGGGGATGCAACCAACCAAAGCGATTGCGAGGGGTTGGAGTGTTGGGCCGCTGCCATTTCACGCTATGACCCCGGCAACCCGACAGCCGGAGGGACCGACGACGTGACGCAGCTTCAGATGCTGCTGGCCGATGGAATCATCGAGGAAGTGCTCGGCCAGTTGAAGAGCGGGAAGGAGGCCGAGGTCTGGCTGGTGCGCCATGGCGGCGAGACGGTCGCGGCGAAGATCTACAAAGAGCGCGACTTCCGCAGCTTCAAGAACAACGCCGAGTACAAGGAAGGCCGCCAGGTCCGCAACACGCGCACCCAGCGGGCGATGGACAAGGGCAGCCGCTTCGGCCAGCAGGCGGCGGAAGAGGCGTGGAAGGCAGCGGAAGCGACGGCGCTCTCGCAGCTCCACGCCGCCGGAGTCCGCGTCCCGAAGCCGGTGATGTTCTACGAGGGCGTGCTGCTGATGGAGGTGGTGATCGACGCCGAGGGCCACGTCGCGCCCCGGCTGGTCGACGCCGCGATTCCCCCCGAGGCCGCAGCGGGCCTGTACCAGGCGCTGCGCGGCCAGGCGGTGAAGATGCTCTGCGCCGACCTGATTCATGGGGACCTCTCCGAGTTCAATGTGCTGCTCGCGCACGATGGGCCGATGTTGATCGATCTGCCGCAGGTGATTTCCGCGGCGCAGAACAGCCGTTCGGAGCACTTCTTCAAGCGAGACATCGACAACCTGCGCCGCTTCTTCGCCCAGCTGGACCCGGCGATCGGTCAGCGCCACAGCGACGGCGACGAGATCTGGCGGGCCTACGTCCGCCGGGAGCTGACCCACGATTTCGAGCCCACCGGGCGAATGGGCTCGCCGCCACCGGCGCAGGGGCGCGGACCGCAGCAGGCGCAAGGGCGCGGGCAGCAGCAGGCGCAAGGGCGCGGACCACAGCCACCGCAACAGCCCGGGCGGCGCAACGACCGCAACCGCCCACGGGGTCGGGGCGAGGGCGCGCCCGGACCCGCCGCGGCGCGTCCAGCCGGGCCCGAGGTCAGCTACCGCGGAGCACCTCCCCAGCGCCCATCGATTCCCGGAGCTCAGTCCGCCCAGTCTCAGCCTCCGTCGCAGCCCCGGCCCTCCCAGCCGGGCAAGCCGGCGGGCCATCGACATCGGCGTCGGCGCCGCTGAGACTTGACTCGCTGCGTGAATGCCCAACTGCGCTCGGCGCACGAAGGCGCAGTTGCCTTCGCCGCATGGGGTGGGCTAGCCATGCGGCCCCGGCCGGGCCAGTTGGAGATCCACCAAATGATTCGTTGGTCGCTGTTTGCCTGCCTCACGCTGGGTATTGGTCTGCTCGGATTCTCCTGCGGCCAGCCGGTTGAAATGGCGACGTGTGGGCCGCACAACTGCAACGGGTGCTGCTCCACCTCCGGCCAGTGCTTCGACGGCTCGGTGGTCACCGCGTGCGGCGTCTCCGGCAACAGCTGTGACACTTGCGTGGTCAGCCTCGGCCAGGCGTGCGTCGTCGGGAAGTGCCAGTTCGTCAGTGGCGTCGGCGGTGGCTCGGGCGGCGCAGGCGGTGGCTCGGGCGTCGGCGGCGGCACGGGCGGAACCGGAGGTACGGGTGGTACGGGTGGTACGGGTGGTACGGGTGGTACGGGCGGCACGGGCGGTACGGGCGGCACGGGCGGCACGGGCGGCACGGGCGGCACGGGCGGCACGGGCGGCACCGGCGGTACGGGCGGCACCGGCGGTACGGGCGGTACGGGTGGAACCGGTGGAACCGGCGGAACCGGCGGAACCGGCGGCACGGGCGGAACCGGTGGTGCGGGCGGAACCGGTGGTGCGGGCGGCGGCGGTGGGGGCAGCTCGGTCTACCCGGCGCCGCATCCGGCGCTCCCCCAGGCGGTCAGCTACGGCGGTCCGACGCTCGCGAACCCGAAGGTGATGGCGATCTCCTTCAACGCCGACAACGCGGCCACCGTCGCGTCCCTCGAGGCGTTCATCGCCGGCGTCGGAGCCACCTCCTACTGGACCGCGACGACCCAGCAGTACGGTGTCGGCGCCGCGGTCGCTCAGACCCCGGTGCACCTGAACGAGACCGCTCCGGCCAACATCGATGATTCGGCGGTGCAGACCTGGCTCAAAGGCAAATTGGCGGCCGGCACGTTCGGCACTCCCAACTCGCAGACCATCTACACAATCTTCTACCCGACCGGGACGACCGTCACCTACGGCGGGCTCACCAGCTGCGCCAACGGCGGCTTCGGCGGCTACCACGGCAGCGTCTTCGTGGCAGCCAGCGGCTTCTCGGTGCCCTACGCGGTGCTCCCGCGCTGCCCCGGCAACGGCGGACTCACGTCGCTTCAGGTCACGACCGGCTCAACCAGTCACGAGCTGATCGAAGCGGTGACGGATCCGTACTCGAGCTCTCCCGCCTACGCGGGCGTGGACCAGGACCACATCGTCTGGGAACAGGTGCTGCTCGGCGAGGTCGGCGACCTCTGCGCGCAGGACCCGGCGGCGATGTACATCCCGTCGGCGAGCTTCAACTACGTCGTCCAGCGCAGCTGGTCGAACACCGCCGCCGCGGCCGGCAAGGACTACTGCCAGCCCAGCATCCCCGGCGACGTCTACTTCAACTCCGTGCCGGTGATGAACGACGCGGTCACCTTCAACTACCACGGGCAGTCGACGATGGGCGCGCTCACCAAGGGCGTCCACATCCCCATCGGCACCAGCAAGACGATCGACGTCGACCTCTACAGCGAGGGCCCGACCACCGCCTGGTCGGTGGCGGCGCAGGCCTACTCCCAGGGCACGCTCAACTTCTCCTGGAACAAGACCACCGGGGTCAACGGCGACGTCCTGAGGCTGACGATCACCTCGCTCGCCTCCGACGCCGAGTTCGGTGGAGCTCCGTTCTTCATCATCTCGTACAAGGGTCAGGCCCAGCGCCTGTACCTCGGGTTCGTAAACTGAGTCGCGACTCACTAATGGGCCCGTTTGCGCTTTCGCTTCGGCCCAGGGGTCTGGGCTACAACCGCAGTTCTTCTCCTTTCCAAACCAACCCAAGGTGAACTCTTGAAGACGACCCGGAAGCAGCCCACGCACCCGCTCAATCCGATGCCCAACAAGGGCAAGGCGAAGCCGGCGACGAAGCCCGCGGTGAAAGAGAAGAAGACGGACTGGAAGCCGACGCACCCGATGAACCCGCTGCCGAACAAGCCGGCGCCGGCGAAGCCGACGCACCCGATGAATCCGCTGCCGAACAAGCCGGTCGACGTGACGCCGCAGCACCCGCTCAACCCGCTGCCGAACAAGCCGACGACGCCGGCGAAGCCGACCCACCCGATGAACCCGCTGCCGAACCGGTAGTCGGTGCTGGACCTTCGGTCGGCGCACCCGGTCACGCACCGGGTGCACTCGCGCTTTCAGGCGGAGTCGCTGCCCGAGGAGCTCAGCGAGGCGGCCTTCGCCCGGTTCGATCCCACCCGGTACCCAGCGGACGTCGTTGCCTGGGGCCGCGAGGCCTGGGAGGCGAGGCTGTGCGACGAGTACCGGTCGCAGGTAGCGCTCACCCAGCTGCTGGCGGACCTCACCGCCGAGGGCTTTGCCTTCGACGTCCTCGGCGCCGCGATTCGCGTCGTCCGGGACGAGGCCCGTCACGTCGAGCTGTGCCGGAGAATGGTGCGGGCGCTCGGAGGCGACGACACCGTCGCTGGCGAGGTGGCCCACGTCACGCCTCAGGGCGACACCGCGCTCGAGCGGGTGCTGGACCTGACCCTCGGGTTTCTCTGCATCGGAGAGACGCTCTCGGCCCGGCTGATCGGCGCGGTGCGGACCAACGCCAGCGATCCGCTCGCCCACGCGGTGCTCACCGAAATGCTCGCCGACGAGTCGATTCACGGTCAGCTGGGGTGGACCCTGCTCGAGCTGATCTTCCCGGTGCTGACCCCGCGCCAACGCCAGGCAGTGAAGCGGCGGGCCCCGAAGCTGATCGCCCAGATGAAGCAGGCGGTGGACGACTCGGCCGGCGACGGCTCGTTGCAGAACCCCTTCGGGGCCCTCGGAGCGAAGCAGCGCCAGGCGGTGTACCGCCGCTGCGTCGCCCGGGACATCGCGCCCCGGCTCAAGCGGCTGTAGTCCAAAGAGATTCTTCACACCCTGTCTGGCGTGCGGGTCTGGCAGGGGTGCACCTGCTTGTGGGGGACAAGGCCACGAAGTACGAAGGGCTCCGCGCGGGCTGGCCGGCCCCCACGCTGCGAGGGATTTCGATGCTCGAGGCGGTCAAGTCCACCGACGCGATCCACCCGCTGCTCCTCGCTGCCGAGCTCGGGTTCTCCCCGGCACAGCTGCGCTGGTTCAAGGCCCGAGACCTCGAGTCGGACCTCAACGCCGCCGCCGCTGAGGAGCTCGAAGCCCTCGAGGCCTCGGCTGCGCAACGGACGGCCACCCCGAGCGCACGGCTGCCGGTGCTCGCCTGCCTCACCCTCACCGTCTTGATGCTGCTCGGCCTGCCGGTGCTGAAGCTGGCGTTGCAGCCCCGCGCCCCAGACGGCGCCGAGGCCGCGCCGTCGATGATCCACCCTTCGGCGATTGTTCGCGCCCGGGTGCTCGAACCCGCGGCGCTCAAGGCGAAGGCGAAGCTGGTGAGGGCTGAACTCAACCTCAACGCCGCCCTCGCCGCGCTGGAGAAAGAGAAGGCGCGGTCGAAGCACAAGGCCTCTGTTGCAGTGCGCCGGGCTGAGGCGAAGTTGAAGGCCAGCCGCGCCGACGCCCAGAAGGCACGCTCCGAGTTGCTCGCGGCCGGCCGCTGAGTTGACGAGTGGACGATGGGCCAGCGTTGACGATTCGCGTGGGTTGACGGTTCGTTCGCCGGTTGACGATTCTCGCCAGGTTGACGATTCGTGGCTCGAGACGTCCGTTGACGATGTGAGCGCGGTTGACGATTTCGCCAAAGGGTTTCACGGGGCGGGCTACCCTGCGACCACCGGTGCTGCGCGTCCCTCCCGTCCTGTTCGTAGTGGCTGCGATGGGGTTGGGCTTCGCCACGGTGTTGCCCGCGCTGCTCGAGCGGGCGCCTGCCTCGGAGACGACCGAGGAGCTCGCGCTTCGGGTGGCCCGGACCGCGAAGAAGAGCGTCAAGGCGGTGCTGCACCAGGGCCGGCACGACTTCGACGCGCAGGTGCTGGGGGTGGCGACCTTCGTGCTCGGCCTGGGCGGCGCGGTCGTCGGCTGGCGGCGCCGGGCGCTGGTCCGGCAGCTGACGGTCAGTACCGTTCCCCAGATTTCGCTCGACGCGCTCGAGCCCAGCGCGGCGCGGGAGGCGATCCTCGGGCTGGCGGCGGCGCTCCGCTCAGCGGTCGATGCGGAGAAGCCGGACATCGTCCTCATCTTCGACACCCTGCTGCGGGGGGCGATTCACCTCGGCGCCAGCGACCTGCACTTCCAGCCGCTCGACACCGGCACCCGGGTCAGCTTCCGCGTCGGCGGGGTGCTCGAGGATGTGATGACCGTGCCGCCAGCAGTGCACAAGCCCCTGGTGATGCGGGTCAAGGTGCTTGCCCGGCTCATCACCTACGTCTCCGACAAGCCGCAGGACGGCCACCTCACCGTGCCCTCCGACGCCGGGCCCACCGATGTGCGGGTCTCGCTGCTGCCGACCAGCCATGGCGAGAAGGTGGTCTTGCGGATCGCCCGCGCCGGGGTCCAGATTCCCGGGCTCGAGGCGCTGGGCCTGACGCCCGCGCTCCAGCACCGCTTCCTGCCGATCCTCAAGAAGCCGCAGGGGTTGATCTACTTCGCCGGGCCGACCGGCAGCGGGAAGACGACCACCATCTACGCCGCGCTCGGCCACATCAAGAAGGAGCGGGGTGAGACGATTCACATCGCCACCATCGAGGACCCGGTCGAGTTCGACGTGCCCTTCCTCACCCAGACCTCGGTGCGGCCGGACGCGGGGCTGACCTTCGCCCAGGGCTTGCGCTCGATGCTGCGCCAGGACCCGAACGTGATGATGGTGGGAGAGATTCGCGACGCCGAGACCGCGGGGATCGCGATTCAGGCCGGCTTGTCGGGTCACCTCATCCTCACCACGATTCACGCCGAGTCGGCGGCGGGCGTCTTCGCCCGTCTGATCGAGATGGGCGTGGAGCCATTCGTGCTCGCCTCGGCTTCGCTCGCCTCGGTGTCGCAGCGGCTGGTTCGGGTGCTGTGCCCCCACTGCCGCAGGGTGGGCCCGCCGACGCAGGCCCAGCAGGATCGCCTCGGCGCGCTCGGCGCGAAGGCCAACTTCAGCTTCGAGCCGGTGGGCTGTGTCCGCTGCGGCAACCGCGGCTACCTCGGTCGGACGGCGATCTACGAACTGCTCGAGGTCACCCCGTCGGTGCGGGAGTTGATCAACCAGCGGGTGCCGACGCCGGAGATCGTCAAAGCCGCGCAGGGCAGCAGCATGGAGACGATGCTCTCCGACGGCGTTGCGAAGGCGGACGTCGGCGTCACCTCGCTCGACGAAGTCTTCCGGGTGGTCGGATGAGCCAGGGACGCGCCCGTCAGCTCGCCGCTCTCGATGTCGCGGAGAAGGCGCTCAAGGTCGGCGCCGGCGTCTGTGCCCTCGCGCTCGCCGGGCTGCTCATCTGGCGCACCGGCCTCACCGAGGCCCCGATCATCTCCACCCACATCTATGTGCCCACGCCGGAGCCGATGGTCCTCGTCAGCGGCACCGTCAGCGAGACCGAGACCGACGCGAATGGCTACATCCTGGTGATTGAGTCGACCCCGGACGGCGTGGGGGTCACCGTCAATGGCGAGTCGAAGGGGACGACGCCCAGCTCGCTCAACCTCGAGTGCGCGCCCGGCTCCGCCCTCAAGCTCGAGCTGGCCCACCCCGGTTACCAGAGGCTCAGCCGCTCGATGATCTGCAGGGACGGGAAGATGGTGGTGGTGCGCGCGAGCCTCGACCGGGCGAAGTAGGCCGCTCAGCGCCGCAGCCCGAAGAGCCAGCCGGGCAGCTGTGGCTCGGCGAAGGCGCGATCCCAGACGTCGTGGCCGGCGCCGTCGTACCGGGTGAAGCGCGCCTCGCCGCCGCGCGACCGGAGCGCCGCGCACAGCGCCTCGGCGGGCCCGGGGGGAACGAAGGGATCGCCCGCGCCGTGAAAAGCCCACACCGGGGTGTCAATCGCGTCGACCCAACGCGGGTCCGGCTCGCCGCAGACCAGCACCGCGCCGGCGAACCGTCGCGGCGCGCGCACCAGCAACTCCCAGCCGCCGATTGCTCCCATCGAGATGCCGACGACGAACAGCTGGCCAGCGTCCACCGAGCGGCGGGTGGCGAGCTGGGCCACCAACCCGAGC
>JAYVRT010000821.1:0-14053 GCA_043776025.1 Archangiaceae bacterium
CGCCCGGCACACGGTGGTGGCCGGAGCCAGCACGTCAGCCGGGCAGGCCGCGCTGGTGCCGGTGCAGCTCTCGGCCACGTCACATAGGCCGGCGGCCGGGCGGCAGGTAGTGCTCACCGAGGCGAAGGCATCGGGAGGACACGCGAGCGAGGTGCACTTCTCGGCGACGTCGCACCCACCGTTCGCGGCGCGACACTCGACCCCGTTGCAGTCGGTGTCTTCGCAGTCGGCGTGACCGTCGCAATCGTCGTCGACGCCGTTGTTGCAGTTCTCGGTCGTCGCGGCGCAGCTGCAGGTCAACCCATTGCAGACGTGCGCCCCCGAGCCGCCGTCGCAAGCCCCGGTGCGCGCGGTGAGGCCGCAGCCGCCGTCGGCGAGGCACGCGCCGGTCCCGCACTCGGTGCTGGGACAGGAAGTGCAGCCCCCGCCGTCCGCGCCGACGGAGCAGACACCGCTGATGCATTCCATTCCCGTGCCGCACTCCGCGGTCGTGGCGCAGGCGTACTTGTGGGAGTCGATGTTGAACGGGCTGCAGGTGCAGCCGGCGCCGACGACCGCGAGCAGCAGCGCTCCGAGCGATGCCTGGCGCCTCATTGCACCATCTCCGTCGGCCCGAGGACGCGGACGAGGACGCCGGCGGCGACGAGCACCCCGGCGGTGACCCAGAGCGTGTTGGCGATCGTCGCCTGGCCCTGGGAGCGGGACTCGAGCTCGAGCGCGCGGGCGCGGGTCAACCCGACGACCGGGTCGCCCACCGCGTCGCGGGTGTACGCGGCCCGCGAGTTCTTCGACTGGATCCCGAAGTAGGTGCCGACGCCCCCGGCGACGATGCCGGCGCCGACCGTGCCCCAGGCCAGCGGAGAGACCCAGGCCTTGGGCCGCGGCCCGCGCTCGACGACCTCGATTGGCGGCTCGCGCATGGCATCTGGCGTCAGCGCCTCCGAGGGGGGCCGCGCCGGATCGCCCGAGGACGTGGACGCGGCGGTCTTCGGGCCGGGCTCGTCGCGACGGGGGGCGTCGGCGGCTTTCGGCTCCGGGGCGCGAGGCGCCGGCGCCCGCCAGGTGTGGGTGATCGGAGAGTCGACGTTGCGGATCCTCAGCACCTCGGCGTCGTTGGGCCCAAGCACCGTCGCGTACCACTCGACCTTGTCGGTGCCATCGACCTTCGCCGCTACCCGGCCGATCACCACCGGCACCGCGCGGGTGTGCCACTTGCCTCCGACGGCGCGGTAGTTGAACAGCACCGTCTTCGCCAGCTTGAAGGGGTCGGCGCTCACCTCGACCGCGACGTCGGTGATCTTCCCCGAGCTCATGTCCGGCGCCGTCGGCTGGATGTTCATCGTCTGCGCGCCGGTCTTCGCGTCGGCGAACGACTGCATCACCACCGCCGGTCCCTTGCGGTTGAGCACGTACGTCGGCGCGAGGCTGAGCAGCTTCTGAAACGCCAGCTTCGCCGGCGCGGCCTTCTTCAGCCCCGCGTTGCAGACGCCCGACAGCTCGAGCAGCTCGAGCGTGGTCTCGAGATCGTTGCCCGGCTCGACCATCGCCTTGTCGACCAGCTTCAGCGCGGGGGCGAACTTGTTGCCTGCCGCCAGGGTGCGCGCCTTCTTCAGCTGATCCTGCGCGTTCTGTGCCGCAGCCCCAGTCGCCAGGATCAGCAGCAACACCCCCGCCGATCGCATCAGTCCTGACATAGGCTGCCCAGCCTACCTCAGGCGTTCGAGCGCGCTTAAAACATGACCCCTTCATTGAGCCGACAGGTCGCCGTGACGGGAGCGAGCCGCGGAATCGGCCGGGCGATCGCGCTGCGCTTCCTTCGGGAAGACTGGGAGGTCTGGGGGCTGGTCCGGTCCCCCGAGTCGCTCGGCTCGCTGGCGGCCGAGGCCCCGGGAAAGGGGCTGCTCCACCCCGTCCCCTTCGATGGCGCCGACGCCGCGAGCGTCACCGAGGCGGGGCAGCGGCTGCTCCGCGAGGCGCCGCGGCTGCAGGCGCTGGTCAACAACGCCGGTGTCTCGGTCTCCGCGCCGCTGGCGAAGACGTCGATCATCGAGCTGCAGCGGATGATGGCGATCAACTTCACCGCGCCCTACCTGCTGTGCCAGCAGCTGATGCCGCCGATGGCGAAGGCTGGGGGCGGCCGGGTGGTGAACATCGCCTCCACCGCTGCGCTCAAGGGCTTTCGCTACACCTCGGGCTACTGCGCCAGCAAGCACGCGCTGCTGGGGATGACTCGGGCGCTGGCGCTGGAGTTCGCCGGGAAGAACGTCACCGTCAACGCGGTCTGCCCGGGCTGGACCGACACCGACATGCTCTCGGCGTCGGTGGACAACATCGTCAAGGCCTCGGGCCGCGAGAAGGCCGCCGCGCGGGAAGCGCTGCAGCAGATGAATCCCCAGGGGCGCTTCGTCACCCCGGCGCAGGTGGCCGAGGTGGTCTGGTTCCTCGCCGCCACCGACGCGGCCCAGGCGATCACCGGAGCGAGCTACGTCGTCGACGGAGGAGAGACCCTGTGAGCCCGAAGCAACTGCCGACCGCCGTCCAGCCCGCGGGGTGGCCCCGCCCCAGCGGCTACAGCAACGGGATGGTCGCCGAGGGGCGGCTGCTCTTCGTCGCCGGCCAGGTGGGCTGGGAGCCGACGGGCTCGCCCCCGAAGTTCCCCGCGACGTTCGCCGGCCAGTTCAGCCAGGCGTTGAGCAACGTGATGGCGGTGGTGCGCACCGCCGGCGGCGGCCCGGAGCACCTCGCGCGGCTCACCGTCTACGTCACCGACAAGCACGAGTACCTCGGCGCGCTCAAAGAGATCGGCGCCGCCTGGCGCGAGCACCTGGGCAAGCACTTCCCGGCGATGGCGCTGGTCCAGGTCGCGGGTCTGGTCGAAGACGGCGCGAAGGTGGAGATCGAAGCGACCGCGGTCCTCTAGGGAATCTTCGGGTACCCGGCGATCTGCCCCGCCTTGAGCGCGGCGCCGAAGTCGGTGACGAACTTGATCTGATTGGGCAGGCCCATGCCGAAGCTCTGGGCCTCCTGCATCGTCTTGTTCAGGCCCCACCCCTCGACCGCCATCCGGTAGCAGGCGGTGAAGATGCCGGTGCGGCCCTTGCCTGCCTCGCAGTGGACGTAGGCCGGCTGGTTCGCCGGGTTGGTCACGGTGTCGAGGAACTTCACCACCTGTGCGTTGGTGGGGTGCGAGTTGTCGATCACCGGGATCTGCACCACATTGAGCCCGTTGGGCTTGCCGTACTTCTCGTCGTGGGTGCCCTCGGCGGTGAGGTCCACCAGCGTCTTGAAGCCCTCGTTCTTCAGCCGCGGGTAGTCGGCGGCGTCGAGGCGCGCGCCCCGGCTGAGCGTGTCGGAGACCTTGAACTGGTACTTCTTCACCGGGTAACGAATGCCGGCCAGCTCGCTGTAGCCGACCGCGATCGCCGCCGCGTCGAAGAGGTCGTCTTTGACGTCCTTCGCGCCGATCTCGAGCTTGTGCTCGACCTTCACCGCCGCCTTCTCGAGGTCGCTGACGACCGTGTCGGCCCTGGCCTTCAGCTTGTCCTCAAAATGATGGAGCGACTCGAAGAGCTTGATCGGCATCGCTTAAAAATAGCACCAGCGGGTGGTATTGCCGCAAGGATGCAAGCACCGACCTCCTTCCGCTTCGAGTTGCAGGGTTCAGTTGGCGTCATCACCTTCATCAGGCCGGAGCTGCTCAACGCGCTCACCTTCGAGGTCTACCGGGAGCTGACCGACCTCTTCTTCGCCCTCGAGCGCGAGCCGAAGGTCAAGTCGGTGGTGATCACCGGCGAGGGCAAGGGCTTCTGCTCCGGGGGCGACGTCAACAGCATCATCGGAGAGCTCTTCTCCCGCGACATGCCGGGCCTGGTGGAGTTCACCCGGATGACCTGCGACCTGATCAAGAACATGCGCAACCTGCGCAAGCCGATCATCGCCGCCCTCAACGGCACCGCCGCCGGGGCGGGGTCGGTGATCGCGCTCGCCGCAGACCTGCGGGTCGCCAGCGAGAAGGCGAAGATCGCCTTCCTCTTCGTCAAGGTCGGGCTCGCGGGCGCGGACATGGGCGCCGCCTACCTGCTGCCGAAGATCGTCGGCCTCTCCCGCGCCACCGAGCTGCTCTACTTCGGCGACGCGATCGACGCCGCGACGGCCGAACGGTACGGCCTGTTCAACAAGGTGGTCGCCCCGGAGAAGGTCTTCGAAGAGGCGATGGTCTGGGCGATGCGGCTGGCCGACGGCCCAAGCTTCGCGCTGGGGATGACGAAGGAACTGCTCAACGCCGAGCTCAACGCCGACCTCAACGGTGCCCTCGACAACGAGGCCCGGGCCCAGGCGGTCTGCATGCAGACCAAGGACTTCCGCGAGGCGTACGAGGCGTTCACCGCCAAGCGCCCTGCGCGGTTCACCGGCCGATGAAGCCCTCGCTGCTCACGGCGGAGCATGAGGCGCTGGCCCTGCGGGCGCGCGAAGACTTCAAGAAGATGGAACCGGGTGCGCCGATCGACGACCCGACCCTGGCCTGCAAGGTCGCGGGCCTGGGCTACTACCCGTACCTGGTGCCCGCCGAGTTCGGGGGGAAGCTGCCGAAGGTCGACGTCCGCAGCCTCTGCGTCCTGCGTGAGGAGCTCGCCTACCGCAACCCCGCGGCGGACTCGGTGTTCGCGGTGCAGGGGCTGGGCAGCCACCCGGTGCTGCTCGCCGGCTCGCCGGAGCAGAAGCAGCTGCTGCTGCCGAAGGTCGCCGACGGCGGGGCGCTCTTCGCCTTCGCGCTGACCGAGCCCGAGGCCGGCAGCGACGTCGCCGCGCTCGCGACCACCGCGCGCAAAGACGGCGACGGCTGGGTGCTCGACGGGAAGAAGCGCTTCATCTCCAACGCTGGCGTCGCCACCCACTACACCGTCTTCGCCCGCACCGGCGAGGGGCCGCGCGGGCTGTCGGCGTTCCTCGTCGCGGCGAAGGCGCCGGGGTTCTCGTTCACCAAGATGGAGCTGCTGGGCGACCACCCGATCGGCGAGCTGAACTTCTCCGGCTGCAGGGTTGGCCCAGACGCGCGCATCGGCGCCGAGGGGGCGGGGATGAAGCTGGCGCTCTCCACGCTCGACGTCTTTCGCAGCACCGTCGGCGCGGCGGCGGTGGGGATGGCGCGGCGGGCGCTCGACGAGGCGATCTCCTACGCGAAGAGCCGCAAGCAGTTCGGCGCACCGCTGGGAGAGCTGCCCGCGGTGCAAGCGCTGCTGGCGGACAGCGCGGTCGAGCTCGAGGCGTCGCGGCTGCTGGTCCACTTCGCCGCGGCGACCAAGGACGGCGGCCAGGAGCGGGTCACCTACGAGGCCGCGGTCGGCAAGCTGTTCGCTACCGAGGCCGCCCAGCGAATCATCGACCGCTGCCTGCAGGTGCACGGCGGCAACGGCGTGGTGAAGGGCGTGCCGATCGAGCGGCTCTATCGCGACATCCGCGCGCTGCGGATCTACGAGGGCGCCAGCGAAGTGCAGCGGCTGGTGATCGCCCGGCACCTGCTGGCCTGACTCGTCAGCTCGGCTGCTGCCGGTTCGCTGGCGGCTTGCGCGCCGGCGGCGCCACCTTCACCGCCGTCGCCTTCTTCGGCTTTTTCACCAGCGCGGTCGCCTCGACCACCGGTGCCTCGGCGACCGGCGCGGCCGCCTCTTCCACCTTCGGCGCCGCCTTCACTGCCCGCTTCTTCAGCTTCGCGCCCAGGCTCGACTCCTCGAACGCTCCCGGCAGTGGCGCGAGGGCTGCCTCGGCCAACAGCCGCGCCTGCTCCAGCGGCAGCTTCGTCTGCTCCGCGGCGGCGGCGAGCGCGGCGCCGAGCTCGGCGGCCTCGGCCTCGGGCAGCGGCTCGGCGCTGAAGCTCGCGCGCCAGGCGGCGAACGCCTGCGCCAGCTGCTCCAGCACCGGGACGGCGAACTCGAACGCCGGCGTCACGAACTGACGCTTCGCGTACTGGGTCACCAGGCGCTTCTCGAAGTCGGCGCAGAACTTCTCGAAGGTCTTCAGGTCGGCGCGGCGCAGCGCGGGGAGCTTCAGCTTGCCGAACAGCGAGTCGAGCAGCGGGTTGCGGCTGCCCGCGTGGAAGGTGATGCCCGCCTGGAGCTTCTCCACCGCCTCGACCGCGGCCTCCTGCAGGCGCGACGCCCGCTCGGCGCGCACCACCTCGAGCTCCGGCAACCGCGCCGCCTTCTCCATCAGCTCCAGGTGCTGCGTCCGGGTCGCGGAGACCAGCGCGGCCGCCGTCTCGAGCCAGCCCTTCTCGGCGGCCAGGCCCCGCGCCTTCGCCAGCCGCGCGGTCGCAGCGATGAGGCGCTCTTCGACGAGCGAGGTGAAGGCGACGGCGTCGTACGACTCGAGGAGCGGAGAGGTCATGGACGCGAGACCTACCATCTGCGGGCGCCGCGCACCCAGCCCGACTTTTCCGTCGGGTGAGAGACAAGCGAAGGGGGCACCCGAAGGCCGCGCTCCAGCAGCCAGCGTTGCCCGGGGCCGCGACCGCCGGAGTTCCTCAGCTGGGTGGCCCAGGTGCACGGGCTGACGGTCGTCACGCGCAACGAGGCCGACTTTTCGCGGTGGCGGCGCTGAGCCGTCTACAACCAGTCGGGGTCGAGCTTCAGGTAGCTCGACTCACCCGGGTCGCACAGCGCGGCGAGCGCGGGGACGCGCGGCAGCTCGGTCGCGAGCCAGTACTGCGCCGCGGCGCGCAGCCCCTTGGCGAAGGCGTCGTCTCTCCTGCCAGTCGCCGCCGCCAGCCGGGCCCAGATCCAGCCGATCACCACCACCGACGCCGCCTCGAGGTAGTCGGCGGAGTGCCCGAGCATCCCCTCGAGGTCACCGCCCGCGCCCCGCGCGCCGAGCGTCGCCGTCAGCGCCACCAACGCCTCGAAGCCCTGCGCCACCGCGGCCGCGTCGAAGCCCACCGACCTGGCCCGGGTGACGTCGGCCAGCAGCTCTTCCCCCAGCGCCGCGAGCGCCGCGCCTCCTCCGGCCACCACCTTGCGGCCCAGCAGGTCGAGGCCCTGGATCGTCGTCGTCCCCTCGTGGATCGAGTTGAGCTTCTGATCTCTCAGCCACGCCTCGGGCAGGTACTCGCTGGAGTAGCCGTAGCCACCGTGGACCTGCAGCGCGAGCGCGTTCGCCTCGAAGCCCTTCTCCGCGGGGAAGCTCTTGGCGATCGGCGTCAACAGGTCGAGCAGCAGCTTGCTGCGCGCTTTGACCTCAAGGCTCGGCCCGTGCTCGGACAGGTCGGCGTACCGCGCCGTCACCCCGAGCAGGCCGAGCGCGCCCTCGACGATCGCCTTCTGCCGCAGCAGCATCCGCCGCACGTCGGGGTGCGACGTCAGCGGCACCGGGCCCGAGGCCGCGTCGGTCGCCGTCAGCGGCCGGCCCTGGCGGCGCTCGCGCGCGTAGTCGAGCGCCTCGTGGAAGGCGACCGACGCCGTCGCCGCCGCGTTGACGCCAATCATGATCCGCGCCTCGTTCATCATCTGGAACATGCAGCGCAGGCCCTGGTGCGGCGGGCCGACGAGCCAACCCCGGCAGTCGCCGGCGTCGCCGAACGCGAGCGCCACCGAGGGAATTCCCCTCCAGCCGATCTTGTGAATCACCCCGGAGACCGCGACGTCGTTGCCGACCAGCCCGCCGGTGGTCGGGCGCAGCCGCGGTACGGCGAACAGCGAGATCCCCTTCGTCCCCGCCGGCGCGCCGTCGATTCGCGCCAGCACCAGGTGCACCACGTTCTCGGTGAGGTCCTGGTCTCCGCCAGAGATGAAGATCTTCGCCCCACGCAGCAGGTGGTAGCCGTGCGCGGTCGGCGTCGCCCGGGTCTGCACGTCGGCGAGGCTCGAGCCGGCTTGTGGCTCGGTGAGCGCCATCGTCCCCGCCCACTCCCCGCGGTAGAGCTTGTCGCGGTAGATCGCCTTGAGCGCGGTGCTCCCGAACGCCTCGATCAGGTGGGCCGCGCCGGTGGTGAGGCCGGCGAAGGCGTAGGCCGAGAGGTTGCCCGCCATCAGGTAGGCGCTCGCCAGGCTCGCCACCGTCAGCGGCAGCGCCTGCCCCCCGACGGCCTCGGGCCGGGTCGCGGCGATCACCCCCAGCTCCACCAGCTGCCCCCACAGCGCGTGCATCTTCGGGTGCACCTTCACCCGCCCCCCTTCGAAGCGCGGGGGCTCGGCGTCCATCGCCCGGTACGCGGGGAACAGCGAGCCACGCGCGAGCCTTCGGCAGGCGTCCAGATACGGGGTGAAGGTGTCCTTGCTGTGCGCGCTGAACGCCGGGAGCGCGCAGAGCGCCGGGGCGTCGAGCACCTCGTAGAGGAGGAAGTCGATGAACGCGTCGGAGACGAGCGGGTGGGTGGCGGCTTTCATGCGGCGGTGACGTCAGGCGTTGGTGATCTCCGCCCAGGTGCCTTTCTTCTCGTAGGCCCGCGCCAGCTGCTCGTCGAGCGCGGCGATCATCTTCACGTTCCCGTCCTGGGAGTAGCCCTTGAGCGCCTCCTCGCACTTCGGAATCCGGTTGAGGAACTGGGCCAGCACCTCGCCGTCGAGCGCCTTGGCGTACATGCCGTAGCCGAGTTGCTCGAGGTAGAGCGCGTTGATCTCCTGCTCGAACTGCCCCACCATCGGCAGCGAGAGCACCGGCTTGCGCAGGTAGACCGCCTCGCTCATCAGAGTGAAGCCGCCGCCGGCGACCACGCCCCGGGCAGTGCGGAGGTCATCGATGAAGCCGGCTTCGGAGAACGGCTTGAAGGTGAGGTTCCCCTCGACCTCGTCGGCCTTGAGGTCCCGCCGGATCCCGTAGACCCGGCAGGGAATCCCGCTCTTCTTCAGGCCCTCGATCAGCTCGGTGTTGGTGGTGCTCGTCTGGTACACGAGCAGGTGCTCCCCCGGCTCGCTCTTCGCGTCGAGGATGATCGGCCGGAGGATCGACGGCATCAGCGTCGTCCGCTCCTTGCGCACCGGCGGGTAGAAGAAGGTGGTGATCAGGTAGTGGAAGGCGCCGGGCAGCTTCGCCTTGACGATCGACCGGGTCATCTCGAACGCGTTCTCGTGGCCGGCGAGCAGCCCCGGCTCATGCTTGCAGCGGTTGATGATCTGCATGTTGTCCACGCTGATCACCGGGATCATGTGGTTGCGCGCGAACATGTAGCTGAAGCTCTCGAAGTCGCTCACCACCACGTCGGGGGCGAAGGTCTCCACGAGCTCGAAGTACTTCTTCACGTTCTGCGGCCAGCCCTTGAACGCCCCCTTGATGTTCTGCAGCAGGGTGTTCCACTTGCTCACCGAGTTGCCTTCGTAGTTGATGGTGAAGCCCCAGATGTTGTGGACGTTCTCGAACCGCTTCGCGAGGTAGTCGCGGGCGCGGCCGGAGACGACGATGTGCACGTCGTGGTGCTTGGTGAGGTGCTCGAGCAGCACCGTCGAGCGGGTCGCGTGACCCATGCCTTCGCCGACGACCCCGTAGAGGATTCGCATGGGTGAAGAGGTTAACGCGTCGGCGGGCTTGATATACGCCCCGCTGACGCATGACGACCCCCAAGCCCTCGCTCTCGCGCGCCATCGCGATCGGCCTCACCAGCGCTCTGTTGCTGGGGTCGGTCTTCCTCGCGGTCCGCGCGGCGATGCTCAGCCACGCCAACTGCGACGGCCTGCTCGCCGAAGAGTGCGCCCTCGAGGAGGAGATCGCCGCGGGCCTCTTCCGCCTGCACGGGCTGGGCGCGGCGGGGCTGCTGCTGGTGTCGGGCGGCCTCGTCTGGCTCCTTCGACGCAATCCGGAAACCCGATGAGCCTCGATCCCTTCGCACTGCCCGAGCAGCTGAACCTCGCCGAGGTCTTCCTCTACCGCCAGGCGCGCGCCCACCCAGACCGGACGGCGATCTTCTTCGGCGACGAGACCCTCTCCTACGGGCAGCTGGCCGAGCTCACCGACCGCGCCACCGCGGTCTACCGCCGCCTCGGCCTTCAGCAGGAGCAGCGGGTGCTGCTGATGCTCCCCGACGTTCCCCAGTTCGCCTCCGCCTGGTTCGCGGCGGTGAAGGCCGGCGCAGTGGTGAGCGCGGTCAACCCCGACACCCGGGCCGAAGAGGTCCGCTACTACCTCAACTACACCCGCTCGAAGATCCTCGTGTGCGACGCCAGCACGCTCCCCGCTCTCGACGAGGTCCGCGCCGATTGCCCCCACCTGCAGCACGTGCTCGTCGTCGGCGGCAACGGAGCGCACCTCGACTACGACGCGCAGCTGAGGGCGGCGAGCCCCGACCCGACCTTCGCCCCCACCCACCGCGACGACCCCGCCGTGTGGCTCTACACCTCGGGCTCCACCGGCTTCCCCAAGGCGGCGACCCACAAGCACCATGACTTCGTCTTCAACGCCCTCACCTACGCGTTGCCAATTGTCGGCTACTGCGCCACCGACAAGTGCCTCTCGGTGCCGCGGCTGGCGTTCGGCTACGCGCTCGGAACCAACCTGCTCTTCCCCCTGCTCGCCGGCGGCGCCACGGTGCTGTTCCGGGAGAAGCCGACGCCGCAGAAGCTGTTCGAGCTGCTGAAGAAGCACCGGCCGACCCTGTTCACCGGCGTTCCGACCGCGCTCAATCAGATCGTCAACGCCGAAGGTGTCACGGGCGTCGACTTCTCTTCGTTGAGGGTCGCGCTCTCCGCTGGCGAGGCCCTGCCAGCCGAGCTGTACTCGAAGTGGAAGGAGCGCACCGGGGTCGAGGTCCTCGACGGCATCGGCTCGGCGGAGATGTTTCACATCTTCATCACCAACCGGCTGGGCGACGTGAAGGTCGGCTCGCTCGGGCGCGTCGTCGAGGGTTACGACGCCAAGGTCTGCGACGACGAGGGGGCCGAGCTGCCGCGGGGAGAGATCGGCACCCTGTGGATCCGCGGCGACTCGATGGCGCTGGAGTACTGGCAGCAGCACGAGAAGAGCAAGGCCACCTTCCGCGGCGACTGGTGCGTCTCCGCCGACAAGTTCTACGAAGACGACAAGGGCTACTTCTTCTTCTGCGGCCGTGGCGACGACATGCTCAAGGTCAGCGGCAAGTGGCTCGCGCCGATCGAGGTCGAGAACGAGCTGCTCAAGCACCCGGCGGTGCGCGAGGCGGCGGTGATCTCCTTCCAGGACAAGGACGGCCTCGACAAGCCCAAGGCGTTCGTCGCCCTCCACCCGGGGCAGGCCGGCTCCGAAGCGCTCGCCGAGGAGCTCAAGCAGCGGGTGCGAGACGCGCTCGCCCCGTACAAGGCGCCGCGGCAGATCGTCTTCCTCGACGCGCTGCCCCGGAGCGATCGCGGCAAGGTGCTGAAAGGATCGCTGCGCGGATGAGCCCGAACCTCGCTGCCGCCGCCCTCCCCTGGCCCCGCATTCGCCAGCTCGCCGACGCCGGCGGGGTGGCGCTGCTGCCAGTGGGGAGCACCGAGGCCCATGGCCCCCACCTGCCGCTGTCGGTCGACGTGGTGATCGCCGAGGAGGTCTGCCGCCGCGTCGCGGCCCGCCTCGCCGCCCAGGGCGTGGCGGCGGTGATGTTCCCTCCGGTGGCCTACAGCCTCACCGACTTCGCCGCGCCCTTCGCCGGCACCGTCAGCCTCCCCGCCGCCACCGCCCGCGCCCTGCTGCGCGGGGTCCTCGAGGGAATCTGCCGCGCCGGGTTCAAGCGCGTGTTGGTGTGCAACCACCACCTCGAGCCGGCGCACTTCAGGCTGGTGCACGAGGCGGCCGCCGAGGCGCGCGCCGCGACCGGGACGAAGATCGCCGTCGCCGACCACCGCCGCAAGCCGCATGGCCCGCGGCTGGGAGACGAGTTCATGCACGGCGGCAGCCACGCCGGCGGCTACGAGACGTCGCTGATGATGGCCGCCGCGCCCCACCTGGTGGACGACGCGGCGCGGCGCGCGTTGCCCGACCTCGCCGTCGATCTCCCCGCCCGAATCAAGGCTGGCGCGGCGGACTTTCTGCAGTGCGGCGGCCCCGACGCCTACTTCGGCACCCCGGCCTCGGCGACCGCCGAAGAGGGTCACCGGTTGTTCGAGATCCTCGCCGAAGTCTCGGTGACGGCCCTGGAGGAAGGATGAGGCATCGATTCTGGGCGGTCGCGCTCTGCACCCTGGCGCTCACCGCCCTCGCCCAGCCGGCGGCCACGGATCCCGACGAAGGTGACCTGCCCGACGACGACTCGGCCTTCGACGCCGGAGAGGGCGCGCTGACCGATGTGGTCCAGGCGCCCGCCGCCCGGACCCGAAGCTCCTCTCGACGCGGGGGCGCGGACGAGCTGACCGACGAGCAGGCAGGGGCGCTCGGCCTTGCCTCGCTCTGCTGCTGCTTCGTCGGGGTCGCGGGTCTCGTCGCGCTGATCGTCTGGGCGGTGCGCCGCTCATCGAAGCCGGCCGCCGCGGGCCCGGTGCAGCCGGGGTACGCGCCGCCCCAGGCCGTGACCCAGCCTCCGGGGATGCAGCTGTCGATCTTCGCCCTCGGCCTCGAGCCGCAGGCCCGGGACGTCGTCGAGCAGCAGCTGGCCCAGCAGGGGATCTCCCCGGTGCCGACCAGTCCGGAGAACCGCGGCCGCCTGGTCCGCGAGGCAGCGCGCGCGCTGCTCACGGTTCAGCCGAGCTGGCGGCAGTTCGGCTACGGCGAGAAGCCGGGCCTTGCGGATCTCGCCGCCGCCGAGGGCAGCTACCGGGCTGCCTCCGATGACTTCCGGGCCCGCGCCAGCTCAGTGGGCGCCACTGCTCCCCCCACCGGCGGCCTGGTCGTGGTGACGCTGCTGGTCTGCTCCCGCCGGCCCCTGATCGGCGTCTCCCGCCTCGACGAGTCGCTGCAGGTCCGTACCCTGCTTGAAGACCGGATGCGGGTGGGCGACCTCGACCTGCTCGGCGCCGAGCTGCTCTGGTCCCCTGCGGCCCCCGGAGGGCGGGTGTCGGAGGCGGAGATCGGCCTTCGCTTCCCGGAGATGCAACCGCTCACGGGCCGCTCGATTTAGGACCACCTGTTGGGCCTGACGAAGCAAGATGCGCCCCTTGATGCGACACGCTGCGACGGCGGTGATGATGGGGGCGCTGTTGGCTGGCTGCCCAGGGAACCTCGATCGGCCGGAGCGGTTCTACAAAGACGCCGGCGCCGACTGCAGTGATGTGAAGAACAAGATCTTCATCCCCACCTGCGGCGGCGCGGGCTGCCACGAGAATCCGGGGGCGGCGAACAACCTCGACCTCGTCGGCGCTGGCGTCGACGGGCGGCTGAGCACCCAGCTGAGCACCTGCCAGAGCAAGCCGATGAAGACCTTCCTGCTCGAGAAGCTCAAAGCGGCGCCCGGCTGTGGCGCGACGATGCCGCTCGGCTCCGACCCGCTCACCCCCAACGAGTACAACTGCGTCGCGACCTACCTCGCCGGTCTGGACGGTGGCCCGTGAGAGCGCTGCTCCTCGTCCTCCTCGCCAGCTCAGCGCTCGCCGCGGGCAAGCCGAAGGTGGTGATCGACGCCCCGGCGCCGATGAAGGCGCTGCTCACCAACGCGCTGAAAAAGAAGTTCACCGCAGTGCCAGCGAAGAAGGCGCTCTCCGACGCGCCGCTGGCCAACGAGGTGCGCAACGCGGTGCGGCCCGAGGGCGCGATCGCGGTGATCCTCGCCCGGCAGTCCGGCGGCGCCTGGTCGGTGATGGCCCTCAATGGCGCCGACGGCACGGTCCTCGAGCAGTTCAGCGTCCCCGCGGGCAAGAAGCCGCTCAAGGCGCTCCCCAAGGGCTTCGACGTCAAGCTCCAGAGGGGGCTCGCCGACGCCAGGGCCCCCGGCAATGAAGTGAAGAAGGAGGAGCCGAAGGAAGAGCCGAAGAAGGAAGAGCCGTCCGCGAAGAAGGAGTCGGGCAAGAAAGAGACGGCGAAGAAGGAGCCCCCGAAGAAGGAAGAGCCGAAGAAAGAGGAGCCCCGGAAAGACGAGCCGAAGATGGAGGAGCCGGTGGTCGAAGCCGAACCCTCGGGTGAGGAGAAGCCGGTGGCGCTGCGCGTGGGCATCGGCGGCCGCCTCTTCACCCGGCGCTTTTATTACAAG
>JAYVRT010000822.1:0-3936 GCA_043776025.1 Archangiaceae bacterium
AATTCCCCGACGGGTGCGCGCGGATGCACCAGGGCGCGGCGTGGTGTCGCGACTCCGGTGTCACTGGCGCCGGCGTCAGGGCGGTGAAGAAATCTACAGCGGGGTGATCGAGAGGTTGTCGAAGTAGAGCTGCGCTTCCCACGACGAGAACGCGAAGCGGTTGTGCTTCTCCCCGACCAGGGGGAGCGGATCGGTGAACTCCAGGTACTTCGCGGAGTCGAGGAACCAGGTGATCGTCGCCCCGCGCCGCTCGATGCGCCAGTGGTAGCTCTTGCCGATCTGCACCGGCTGGTGAACGCCCTCGACCCGCATCCGGGTGTCGGCCTTGAACACGCCGCTCTTCACCAGGTCCTGGCCCTTTGCATCGTTGAGCAGCTGGCCCAGCGGCGCGCCGTGCTCGTCGAGCCGGGCGATCACGCTCATCGTATTGTTCCAGCCGCCGTGAATCAGCACGTAGCCCGAGGCATGGTCCGAGCCGTCGCCGAAGATCTCCACCTTGAGGTCCCCTTCGGGCGACATCGACTTCGCGTCGAACTCCACCGCCACGTCCTGCGGCAGCTTCGCCTTCAGCCACAGCGGGTTGTTCTTCGGCCCGGGAGCCAACAGCTCGCCGTTGACCACCCGGTACATCCCGCCGGTGCTCCAGAAGTGCTGCTCCACCGTCGCCGGGTCGGAGAAGTCGTCGTGGTACGGCAGCCCGGCTGAGACAGCGGGCGCCTGGCGGAAGACGTAGTAGTGAATCAGTGGGGCGTTGAAGACCACCACCAGGCCGGCCACGACCGCCCAGCCGCGCGGCGTCAGCCCGGCCGGCTTCTGCCATGCCGTCGGGGCCCCGTTGGCGGGCGAACTGTCTGCTGCGGACCCGCTCACCGGTGCCTCCTCGACGTCCTTGCGCTTCGCCTGAGCCATCGATGCCGCTGCTAGCACGAACGAGGGGCCGTCAGTCCAGTCCCTTGTCCTTCGAATAGTTCGACCACCGGTTCTGAAGCTTCTTCGCCTCGGCCAGCTTCTTCTTCGCCGCCGCCTTGTCCGCCTTGTACGCCGCCCGGGCCTCGGGCGAGAGCTGGACGAACAGCTGGTAGACGGTGCCCGCCACCGCGAACAGCAGCGCGGCGACGAGGACCGCCAAGGGTTGCTGGGCCACCGACTCCACCAGCCGGGTGAACGGGTGGAGCGCTGACAGCAGGCCGATCATCAACAGCCAGCCACCCACCAGCGACGAGGCCACGGCGCCGATGTAACGGTGCGCCAGCACCGCCACCAGCCCTCCGATGAAGAACGCGGGGACGAAGCCGATCACCCAGTCGTTGCCCGCCATGTCGCCGGCAACCAGGCCGATCGGGATTCCGAAGGCGAAGAAGGTGGCGCCCGCCGGCAGCAGCAGCCCCAGGCCGCCGATGCCGATCGTCGCCACGATCCGGATCTGCGGCCCCTGTGGCCCGAAGCCAAGCTTCGTCGCCAGCAGCGGAGTCCATAGGAAGCCCACCGCGGCGCCGAGCGGGCCGGCGATCAGCCGGAACAGCTTGCCCCCGCCGAAGAGCATCATCAACAGGCCCAGTAAGGCGACGAGGACCCCGGCGTACATCGGGAAGAACCGGAAGAGGTTCACCCACCCTGGAGGGTCGAAGCGCTGGTAGGCCTCGGTGGCTCTGAGGAACTCTTCGAGCATCAGCCGCGGTTGGCGATCGCGATCATCACCAGCCAGATCGCCAACGCCATCAGAGCGAAGAGGTACGGCTTCGGCGCCGAACGGGTCCGCGCCGTCAGCTCGGTCGCGACCTGCCGGGCGTCGGCTTCGATGCCGCCGACAAACAGCTGCTTGGCCAGCTTCTTCGCCAGCGACTCGTCCGCCTCCTTCGGGGCCCCGGCGAGCAGCAGCTTCGCCGCCCGCCGCGCCAGCACCGTGTCTCCCGCCTCGTAGGCGCGCCAGGCGACGTCGAGCAGCGCCTTGCCGCCGCTGTCGAGCTGAGCCGCTTCCGACTTGTTGCGCTTGCCCTTGGCCATTGCGGTTCGCCGTATACCGGGAATTGCGGCGGGGTTCGACGGTATATACCCCTCGGCCCATGCCGTATTCCTTCAGCCGCCGGATGTTGCTCGCGGGGCTGACCCTCCCCGCCACCCGCGCCTTCGCGTTCGGCGACTCCTCGCGCTTCATCCCCGCCGTCGCCCAACACGCCGGCAAGTGGGACGTGCGGGGCTCGGGCCTGCGCCGGCTCGCCTGGGAGCTGCAGCGGCGGACCTCGATCGAGGTGGTGCTCGAGGCCCGCGCGATCGCGTTGAGCAGCCCCCGGCTGTTCGAGCAGCCCTTCCTCTACCTGAGCTCCGACGGCGAGCTGCCACCGCTCAAGGCCGATGAGGTCGAGAACCTGCGCCGGTACCTCACCTTCGGCGGCTTCCTCTTCGCCGACGCCAACGACGGCTCCGACGGCAGCGGCTTCGACGCCAGCTTCCGCCGGGAGCTCGCGCGGGTCCTCCCCCAGTCGCCGCTGGCCCAGGTCCCCTCGACCCACGTGGTCTTCAAGAGCTTCTTCCTCCTCGACGCCGCGCCCGGCCGCCTCCTCAACAAGCCGTGGATTGAAGGCGCCACCATCGGCCGACGCGCCGCGGTGCTCTATTCGCAGAACGACGTCATCGGAGCGCTCAACCGCGACGACGGCGGCACCTTCGAATACGAGCCCTCGCCCGGAGGCGAGCGGCAGCGCGAGTACGCCACCCGGCTGGCGATCAACATCGTGATGTACGCGATGTGCCTCGACTACAAGGACGACGCGGTCCACCTGCCGATGATCATGAAGCGGCGGCGCTGAACCGTGGACGCGCCCCAACACAGCTGGAAGCTGGTCAGCCTCTCGCCTCTGCCGGCCTGGGCCCTTGCGGCGCTGTGCGCGGCGCTCGCCGCCGGCGTCCTCTTCGCCTGCCTCGGCGTGCTGCGCGAGTCCGACCGGCGACGGCGGGTGCTGCTGTGGAGCCTGCGCGGGCTCGCCGGGCTGTGCGCGCTCTTCTTCCTCCTCGAGCCGGCGCTGCGGAATCTGCAGGTGGCGAGGGCCAAGAACCGGGTCGCGGTGCTCGTCGATCGCTCGGCGTCGATGGGCTTTCCCGTCGAGCCGTCCGGGCCCACCCGCTCGGCCCAGTCCGCCGACGCGCTGGCGGCGTTCGCGCCCCAGTTCGAGGCGATGAAGGACCGCTATTCTTTCGACGTCTTCGGCTTCGACCCCGAGCTGGCGCCGATCTCCGCCGAGACGGTGCGCAGCACGCCGCCCCGGGCGGGCAAGACCGATCTCCTCGCCGCCCTCCGCGCCCTCAAGGCGGGGGAGAGCTCGACCTCGAGCCGCAAGCTCGCTGGCGTCATCCTCATCTCCGATGGAGCGGACAACGTCGACCTCGCCTCCGGGCTCTCGCCCCGCACCCAGGCGGCGCTCGGCGAGCTCGGGGTTCCAGTGAGCACCTTCCTCGTCGGGCAGGACGGGCTCAAGGACCTGGCGATCGATCAGATCAAGGTCGATGACTTCGCCTTCGTCCGCAACTCGGTCACCGCCGAGGTCGAGCTCAAGGCGCGCGGCTTCAAGGGCGAGTCGGTGCCGGTGGTCCTCAAGCGCGAGGGCAGGGTGGTCGCCACCCAGAAGGTGGCCTTCACCACCCACGACGACACCCAGACCGTGGCCTTCACCTTCACGCCCGATCAAACCGGCCGCTTCGTCTACACCGTCTCCACCCCGGTCTTCCCCGACGAGGCGGTGGCGGAGAACAACACCCGGTCGTTCGCGCTCAAGGTGATCCGCGATCGGATGCGGGTGCTGCTCGTCTCCGGCCGCCCCAGCTGGGACGAGCGGTTCCTCCGCGGCCTGCTCAAGCAGGACCCGAACGTCGAGCTGATCAGCTTCTACATTCTGCGAAATACCGGCGACAACCCGGGGACGATGAACGACGACCGCGAGC
>JAYVRT010000823.1:0-3934 GCA_043776025.1 Archangiaceae bacterium
GTTTTGGCATCGGCGTCGGGGTGACGCTCTTCTACATCGCGCTGCTGCTGGCGATGTCGATCGGCTGGGTGCTGGGCGTGGCGGGCGTGGAGGTGCTGATCCTGCGAATTGGCGGGGCGAAGGAGGCGAGCTACGCGGTCGCGGTGCGGGCCCACGCGCTCTCCACCGCCTCGTACCTGTGCGGGGTGGTGCCGCTGTGCAGCATCTATGTCTTCCCGGTCTGGGCGGTGGTGCTGCGGGTGTTCGCGATCCAGCGGCTGCAGCGGGTGACGTCGGGCCAGGCGGTCGCGGCGGCGTTGATCCCGGTGGCGTTGTGCTGCGGGATCTGTGGTGGCGGCTACGCGG
Organism: Archangiaceae bacterium; assembly: GCA_043776025.1. Taxonomy (GTDB): domain Bacteria; phylum Myxococcota; class Myxococcia; order Myxococcales; family Myxococcaceae; genus JAYVRT01. The sequence continues at coordinate 346 of JAYVRT010000823.1, forward strand.
CGATGATCGGCTTCGCGGCGATCTTCAACCCCAGGTAGCGGCGTCGGCGCCGATCGCGTCAGCGAGCCGGGTGATCCCCGCGGCCGCCATCGCCTGCTCGAGCCCGTCGAGGACGGCCTTTACCGTCCCCGGGCCGCCGTAGATGAAGCCGGTGTACAGCTGCACCAGGCTGGCGCCGGCGCGGATCTTCTCCCATGCGTCGGCGCCGGTGAAGATCCCCCCGACGCCGACGATCGGCAGGCGGCCGGCGGCCCGGCGAAATGCGCGCGCCACCACCTGGGTCGAACGGCGCTTGACCGGCGCGCCCGACAGGCCCCCCGCCTCGCCGGACAGCGGGTGAAAGAAGGGCCGCTGGAGCGTGGTGTTGGTGGCCACCAGGGCGTCGAGGCCGCAGGCGATCGCGACGTCGACCGCGGCGTCCACCGCCTCGTCGGTGAGATCAGGCGCGATCTTGAGCCACAGCGGCTTGTCCCCCGCCGCGTCGCGGCTGGCCCGCAGCAGCCCTTCGAGCACCCGGGGCTCCTGGAGCGTCCGCAGGCCCGGGGTGTTGGGAGAGCTCAAGTTGATCACCAGGTAGTCGGCGACGTCCTTGCAGCGCTCGATGCCCAGCAGGTAGTCCCCCGTCGCGTCTGCCAGCGGGGTGTCCTTGTTCTTGCCGAGGTTGACGCCGACCGGCGCGGGCCGCCACGCCAGCTCGCGGAGGCGGGCGGCGATCGCCGGGGCGCCGTCGTTGTTGAAGCCCATGCGGTTGATCAGCGCCTGCTCGGGCGGGATTCGAAACAGCCGGGGCAGGGGGTTGCCGCTCTGGGCCCGGGGGGTCACGGTGCCCAGCTCCACCGCGCCGAAGCCCAGCGCGAACAGGCCGGTGACCGCCTCGGCGTTCTTGTCGAGGCCGGCGGCGAGGCCGACGCAGTTGGGGAAGCGCACCGCGCCGACCTCGGTCGCGAGGCTGGGCCGGTCGGCGCCCGCCCGGGCGCGCGCGAGGCGGGCGAGGCCGGGAGCCCCCTCGAAGATCGACAGCGCCCACAGGCCTGCGTGGTGCGCGGCTTCGGCGTCGAGCGCGAACAGCGCCGGCCGGGCGAGTCGCCAGAGCACCGCCTGTCAGCCCGCGGGGATGAAGGAGTACTCGCGCGCCCACGCCAACGTCTGATCGACCTGCTCGGGGGTGAGGATCCGGTTCGACTCGACGAGCTCGATCTCGCGGCGCATGTCCGTCTCGAGCAGGTAGGGGCCGTCGGTGTTGAAGGTGATCTTCACTCCGCGGTCCCAGAACGTGCGGACGATGTGCTCGAACTCCTTGATCCCCTCCACGGCGTGGGTGTGGAGGTTGCTGGTCGGGCAAAGCTCGAGCACCACGTCGCGCTCCTTGAGGAGCTTCATCGCGTTCTCGTCGAAGGCGGCGCGAATCCCGTGACCGATGCGGTGGGGCTTGAGTCGCTCGACGACCGCGATCACCCCTTCGGCGCCGGTGCCCGCTGTCTCCCCGGTGTGGACGGTGGTCTTCAAGCCGGCCTTGCGCGCCCGGTCGAAGAGATCTTCGTAGGTGGCGACGATCTCCGGCTTGAGCTCCATCGCGTCCTTCTCGGTGCCGGCGAGATCGATGCCGAGCACCCCGCGGTTTTTGTACTTGATCGCCTTCTCTACGATGATCGCGTTGGTCTTGTGATCGAACTCGCGCGCGAGGCAGAAGATGAGGCACGCGCGGACGCCATACTCGAGCACCGCGCGATCCATCCCCCGGAGCGCGGCGTGGATGATGTGGTCGAGGTCGAGCTCGGAATGCAGGTTCCGCTTCATCGGGTTGAAGCGCAGCTCGATCTGGGTGACGCGGCTGCCGCGGTATTCCTTGCCGATCACCTCGTAGACCGAGCGTTCGATCGCCCCGGGCGAGCTTTGAATCTTCTCCGTCCAGGTGTGCATGATCTTCAAGTATTCCTCGAGGCTGCTCACCTTGCCGGGGCGGCTGGTGATCAGCTCGACGAACTCGAAGTAGTCGGCCACCGGCAGCTTGAAGCCCTGCTGATGCGCGATCGACCAGAGGATGTGGGGGGCGACGGCCCCGCCGACGTGAATGTGGAGGTCGATCAGCTCTCGTTGCATGGCTTTATTTGCCACGACTGGCGGCGGCCCGCTACAGCCCTCGCAACTTCTTCAGCTCGTCGTAGGCGTCCTTGATCTTACGGAACTGCTCGGCGGCCACCTCGGATTGCTTCGGCCCCAGCGCGGCGACGCGGTCGGGGTGGTGCTCGGTGGCGAGGCGGCGGAAGGCGGCCTTGATCTCGTCGTCGGTTGCGTCGGGCAGCAGCCCGAGCACCGCGTAGTGGGGGCGCCCCGAGCCGAGCTGGAGCGCGGTGATCTCCCGCAGCTGCTCTTCGCTCAGGTTGAAGGCGGCGACGACCCGCTTGAGCGCGTCGCTCTCGGCGCGCTTGAGCTCTCCGTCAACCAGGGCCAACTCGTAGAGGGCGTTGACCGCCATCAGCCGCTCGGAGGGCTTCACCTGGGTGCGGACCTTCTTCACCAACTCCTCGAGGTCGGCGGGCGGGGCCTTGAGCGCGTCCTTGAGCGCGAGGCGGACGACGTCGAGGTCGTCGCCGGCGAACTGGAGGTGCTCGGAAAAGAACTCCCGCACCACCCGCACCTCGTCCTGGTTCACCTCTCCGTCGGCGCGGGCGACCTCGATGAAGATCGGGCACAGCGCGCGGGCGAGCTCCCCAGTGGGGCGGGGCAGAGGGCGGGCGACGGGAGCGGACGTCCTGCCGAGCAGCTGTTCCTTCGTCTTCGGCATCTCCGATTCCGGCAGGGGGATCGAGTCGCGATCGACCAACAGGTGCCCGACGATCAGCCCGGCGGTGCCGAGCAGGAGGATCAGCGTGGCGTTCCCGAAGAACCAGCCGAGCAGCAGGCCGAGGATGACGCCGGTGATCTTGCCGAGCACGCCAAGGCAGTGTCGCCAATCGGGGGGCGGCTGGCTATCGCGCCGAGGCCACGGTGCAGGGGAAAGGCTGCGGGCCGCCGGGCGATTCGCTGGTGAGGTGGACCTCGCCTTCGAAGCGGTGAGGCCCGGACGCGCCTTGTTCGAGGCCGAACTGCACGATCTTGCAGACGCCGTCCTTCTGCTCCACCGCGGCGACCGAGACCTGGCGCCGGGTGACGACCCCGGAGACGTTTTGCGGGTAACCCCAGTCGCTGACGGCGAACATCCGCACCGGGTCGCCGCCGAAGCGGTCGCGGTACACCTGCCGGCCGGTGGGCTCGAGCTTGGCGAACTCCTTGGCGGGGAAGGGCTTCACCACCGGGCCGTGGGCGGCCCAGAACCGGTCCTTGTCGCCGGGCTTCACCTCGAGCTCGAGCTGCCCGATGGCGATCTCCACCTCACTGCCGAGCTTGCCGCAGGTGGCGTAAGCGCTGAAGTTGACCTGGTTCGAGCCATCACGCAGCCGCGGGACGAGCTGCGCGGCGAAGTGGTAGTCGACAGCCCTGGGGTTGCTCATCGCGTCGCCCCAGGCGTCCCGGGGGAAGACGACCTTGGCGTCATTGAGCGCGTCATCGGCGCCATCGGCGATCGAGAAGCTGGTGGAGCTTTTGAAGA
>JAYVRT010000824.1:0-13976 GCA_043776025.1 Archangiaceae bacterium
GCTCGACGAAGTGCTCGCGCGCGCGCTGCCGGTTCCGCTGCAAGAGGCCCGGGCGCTGGTGGAACGCGGCGCCGTGTACCTCGACGGGAAGCGGTGCCAGACGGCTGGGGCGCAGGTGCTCCCGGGGCAGAAGCTCTCCGCGGTGCTCGAGGAGGGCGGCCGGCCGGTCATTGAGGCGACCGCGCCCGCGCCGAAGCTGGTGGTCCTCTTCGAAGACGCGCTGCTGCTCGTCGTCGACAAGCCGGCCGGGGTCGTCGCCCAGCCGACCGCGGGCCGTGTCGGCGAAAGCCTGCTCGACCTCGCACGCGAATACCTGCGCGCCGAGCCGGGGCTCGTTCATCGGCTGGATCGCGAGACCTCAGGAGTCACCGTCTTCGGCAAGACCCCCGAGGCGACCCGCGCGCTCGCCGCCGAGTTTCGCGAAGGCCGGGCGAAGAAGCGCTACCTCGCGGTCACTGGCCCCGGCTTGCCCGAGCGCGGGACGATCGAACTGCCGCTGTCGCGCGACTCCTCGCGCCCCGGGCGGTGGCGGGCGTCGAAGGCGCACCAGGGAATCGAGGCGCTCACCGAGTACGTGCGGCTGGCCGACGACGCGGACTGCTCGGTGGTCGAGCTGTTCCCCCACACCGGCCGCACCCACCAACTGCGCGCCCACCTGACGGGCATCGGGTTTCCCATTCGCGGCGACAAGCTCTACGGGGGTGCTTCCGGCCCGCGCTGCCTGCTGCATGCCCAGCGGCTCGAGGTGCTCGGCCAGACGTTCGAGGCGCCGGTCCCCGCCGACCTGATGCCCTTTCTTCCGCCTCGCAAGTAACGGCGGGGACGGGTCAGTGGAAGGGGTACAGGTGCGCACCGTCTTCGATGAAGGCCGGGCCGTAGTAGGCTCCGACGCATGCCCAGGGGTCTTCGGCGCTTCCTTCAGTTCCTGCTCACCCTCGTCACCACGCTGGCGGCGATCCTGATGTTCCTGTTGGGACACGGGAAGGGCAGCGAGCTCGGAGCGCCGTGCGGCGCGGACCAGGCCTGCCGGCCGCAGCTGGTCTGCGGAACCCCGATGGGTCTTCCGTACTGCACCCGGCCCTGCGACCTGGCTGGCCCCGACGACTGTCCTCAGGGGTTTGCCTGCTGGCAGTGGACGCCCGCGCTCCCCAAAGACGGCGTCTGCCGCAAGAAGTGACGGTCACGCCGCGCAGGTGAAGTCGCGGCCTTCGCGCCAGCCGGCGGCGACGAGGAAGGTGCGGATGTTCTCCCGCGCCCCCTTGGCGCCGACCGCGGAGACGAGGTGCCCCGAGGGCCCGCCCACTTCCGCGAGGCCGACCACCGGCGCTCCGTCGATCACCATCCCGATCTTCTTCGCGTTGACCTCGACGAAGCGATCGACGCCCCCGAGCAGGCGCGAGAGCTTGAGGCCGATCTCCCCCGCGCCCCAGACCGTCACCGGGCGGCGGAGCAGCGGACCGAGGAAGCGAGCCTTGAGCTTCAGGTGGCGATCCAACCCGTAGCGGGGATCGGTGCGGGTCACCCGGCGGTCGTGGTCGCGCCACCGGAACAACACCTGCTCGACGCAGCGCAGCCGGCGGCCGCTCTCGAGCAACCGGAGGAACAACTCCCAGTCTTCGGGGAAGTCGCCCTCGCGCCAGCCGCCGGACCAGTCAAACGCCTCCCGGCGCAGCAGCAGGCTCGGGTTGCACAGCGGACTCTCGACGAGCCGGTCGGCGAAGAGGCGGTCGGCGGTGGTGAGCGAGTTGAGCCAGCGCTGGTGGGCCTGGAGGTTGGGGCTCACCGGGCAGTCGTCACGGAAGATCTCCACCTGGGTGCCGACGCCGCTCAAGTCCGGGTCGGCCTCGAGCGCAGCGACGCAGGCGGCGAGGCGCTGCGGGGCACACTCGTCGTCGCCGTCCATGCGGGCGATGAACGGCGCGGTCGCGTGGCGCAGGGCGAGGTTCGCCGCATGGACCACGCCCTTGGGCTCGGTGGCGTGGACCTTGAGCCGCGGATCCTCCTGCGCCAACGCCCTGAGCACGGGCAGGGTGCCATCGCGGGAGCCGTCATCGACGGCGATCAGCTCGAGCGAGGTCAGCGTCTGGCGCAGGATGTCCCGAGCCGCGCGCTCCACCGTCGCCTCGGCGTCGCGCACAGGCAGCAGCACTGAGACCGTCGCAGGCATCGCAGCCGGCGACCCTACCAGCGGTACGATGTGCGCCACCGTGGCCGACGCGAATTCCGAGCCGAAGAAATGAAGTGGGACCGCAGCGCCAGCTTCTACGAGCAGGTGGCGGCGATCCTCGAGGCGGGGATGCCGATCGCACAGGCGGTGCAGCTGGCGGGGGACGCCGCGGGGGGAGACTGGGCCGCCGGAGCCGCGCGCTGGTCGGCGGGGTGCCTGGCGGGGCGCGCGCTGTCCGAGCAGCTCGGAGCCGAGCGCTGCCCCGCCTTCGACGTCGCGATGCTCAAGGCGGGCGAAGCCAGCGGCAACCTGCCGGCGCACTGCCGCGAGTTGACGGCGCACTACCGGCACCTCGCGTCGCTGCGCCGGTTGGTGCTCAAGCAGCTGAGCTACCCGGCGATGATCGTCCAGGTCGGGCTCCTGTGCCTCGGCGTGCTGGTCACCTTCACCCGCGGCTCGTCCCCGGCGGTGATCGTCGGCCTTCCGTTGGCGTTCTGGGCCGCATTGGGGGCGGCCTGGATGTCGGCCGGGCTGGTCAGCGCATCGCTGCGTGCGCGGCTGGCGCTGCTCGGCCCGGTGGCGAAGCTGACGGTGCCGATGGTCGCCGCCAACGCGTGCACGGTGCTGCGCGCCGCGATCGCCGCGGGGCTTGCGATGCCCGAGTCGATCGAGCTCGCGGCCCGCGCCTGCGGCAACGAAGTATTGGGAGAACGGCTCGCGCGCGCAGGGATGCAGCTGCGCCAGAATCGGCTGACCTCGCTGAGCGCGGCGCTGGGTCGCGGCGGGTTGCCGGCCCTGGTGGTCGACCACGCGCGAATCGGCGAGGGCAGTGGAACGCTGGAGACGACGCTGGGCCAGGCGGCGGCGCTGATGCGCGACTCTTTCCGCGTCCGCAGCGAGTGGACAGCGCGCGCCCTCGCCGGATTCGCCTATGCCGCGGTGCTGCTCTGCGCCGCGGCGATCGTGGTCGTCTTCTGGTCCGGGTACCACGCGGCGGCGATGACGGTTCCTTCAGAGTGAAGTAACGGCGCAGCTCGGCGAATTTGGTTCGGAATCCGGACGATTTTCGCCGAGCTGGCGCCCGGCCCCCCCGTGGCACGCGCGGCGACCCACGAAAAAGCCGCAACCCGGACGCTGCCGCGCCATCCGCTCGTCGGTTCGTGCTGCGGGGAGCGGTCTGACCTCGCACTGCCCGAATCGGCGTCGGTGCAACCACACCGAACGCCCCTGTTCCATGCTGCCGGGCGCCCGCCGCGACTCACACAAGAAGCGAACCCGGGCGCTGCCGCGCTGTCCCGCAAGGAGCGGTCTGACCTCGCCCTGCCCGAATCGGCGCCGGTGCAACTCCACCCAACGCCCCCGCTGGTGCCGCCGCGCGGTCCGACAAATCACCCAGATCGTCCTTGACGCCGGTAACGGCGGGCCACCCCCGCAACACCGGGCTCGGCGCGACCGCGGCCCTGTGTAGACTGAGCCGGCTGGGCGGCATGGGCACCGACAACACTCCGCTTCCTGAAGTGCCAGACCGGCTCGACACGGTCCGGATGGACGCGCTCTCCGACGCGGCGAAGGGGGGCAACCGGGGCGTGCTCGAGATGCACCGGGCGATCGCCAACCGGCTGCTGCGCGAGGGCGCCCCGGCGCGCGCGTTTAGCGAGCTCGTCCGCGCCACCCGGGAGGTTCCGATGAGCGCCCGGCTCGCCGCCGCGCTCGCCCACATCGCGCTCAAGGCGGGCACGCTGCCCGCCGCCGTCACCCTGCTCAGCTCGGGCATCGACGAGGTCGAAGGCGCTGAGCGGGCCGGCATCCGTCACGCGTTGGCCCGGCTCTACCGCCGCAGCGACGACCTCGAGCTGGCGCGGGAGCAGCTGGTCGTGTTGCTCGCGGAGAACCCGACCGACCGCCGAGCCCGGCTGACGCTCAACGCCCTGCTCGAGCGTGAGGAGCGCTGGGATGAGCTCGACGCCTCGCTCGAAAAGGAGACGCGCGAAGAGCTGCGGCGGGGCACGCTGCGGCGCGCCTCGCGGACCGCGCTCCGGCGGGCCCGGCTGTGGGGCGAGCGGCTCGCCAACCCTGCCCGCGCGGCGTTGCGCTACGGGCAGGCCGCCCAGTTCGCCGAGCAGGGCAAGGACTTCGAGAGCGCGTTCCTGCTCCGGCTGCTGTGGCTGCGGGCGCTGCACAAGTCGCAGGCGCCCGAGCGGGCGATGGTCGAGGCGGTGGACGCCGCGCTGCGCGCTGGCGATCGCGTCGGCAAGTCGGACCGCGTTCGCCACATGGTCGCCGAGCTCAAGGTAGCCGGTGCCCCGGTGCCCTCGCTCACCGACGTCGCGGTGGCGGTGGTCACCGAGGGCAGCGAGCCCACCGCGGTCGCGGGCAAGGCCTACTCTGCGCCACCCCCTCCGCCCCGGCGCAGCTCGACGCAGATCGAGCTGATGGCGGTCGCCGCCGAGGCGGAGAAGCAGGGCAAGAAGCCCGAGGTGGCTGCGCTGTTGCGGGCGGCGATCGACGAAGGGCCGGATCCGCAGGCGCTCAAGCGGCTCGAGGCGCACTACGTGTCCCGCGGCGCCTGGCGCGAGCTGGCGCAGTTCTTCCGCGACTGCGCCCACGGCGCCCGCAGCGCCGCCGAGAAGGCGCAGTGGAAGGAGAAGCTCGGCGAGCTGCTCGAGTCGGAGCTCGACGATCCGATCGGCGCCGCGCGGGCCTGGGCCGAGGTGGTCGAGCTCACCGGCGATCAGCGCGCGGTGAAGGAGCAGGTGCGGCTCCACTCCGACCGCAAGGACGCGAAGAGCGTCCGGCGCGCGCTCGACGAAGGCGTCACCCGGGCGATTGCTCCGATGATCAAGGCCGACGCGCTCGTCGCCCGCGCCGAGGAGGCGCTGACCCGCAAGGACACCCAGTCGGCGACGGCTGATCTCCAGGCCGCGCTCGCCGCCGTTCCCCAGCACCCGACCGCGCTGGCCGGCCTCGCCGAGCTCGCCGCCGCCGAGGGCGACTCGCACTTCATCCCGCTCCTGCGCCTGGCGCTGGAGAAGGTCGCCCGCCGCAGGCCCGGCCGGGGCGAGCTCTACCGGCGCCTCGGCCGCCTCGCCGACGTTGGGCTCAAAGACTCGAAGGTCGCGCGGCACGCCTGGGCCGAGGTCCTGCTCGAGCTGCCGGAGGACGAAGAGGCTCAGTCGCGCCTGGGCGTTCTCGCCCGCGAAGGCGGCGATGCGGGCTCCCTCGAGGCCGCGCTTCGGGCGCAGCTGGCGAAAGAGCCGCGGGGCCCGAAGGCCCGCCCGGCGCGGATCGAGCTCATCGCCCTGCTCGAGCGCACCGGCCGGCCCGACGAGGCGCTCGCCGAGCTGCGGATGGCGGTGCGCTACGAGCCGGGGCACCAGGAAGCATGGCTCGCGCTCGCTGATCGGCTCGAACAGCTTCAGATCTGGCCGGAGTGCGCCTGGGCGCTGGAGCACGCCGCGACCGCCACCCCCGATGGTGCGATGCGGATCCAGGCTTGGATGCGGCTGTCGCGCTTCGCCAGCGATCGCCTCGGCGACGAGGAGAAGGCGGAGACCTACGAGAAGCGCGCCGAGAAGCTCAAGCGCGAGCTGATGGAGGAGAGCGCGCTCCCCGCAGGTCCGCTCGCCGGCCCCCTCACCGTGCCGCCGCCGAAAGGCGCGCGCCCGCCGCCGAGCCCCGAGACCACGCCCGCCGACGGCGACTTCGAGAAGCTCGCCCAACTGCTCCGCGCCGTCGCCGAGCCCGAGCTGACCCCGCGGCCCCACCCGACGCCCAACCACCGGGGCGGCGTCCCGCCCGAGGCGATCGCGATGCTCCGTGCGCTCGCCAACCCGGACGACACCCCTCGGCCGGCGCCGATGCCCGCGCGTGTCGAAGTCAAAAGCTCCGGCAAGGGCTACCCCACTGCCGCGAAGGCTCCGGCGCCCGAGAAGCCCGTCGTGGTTCCCTGGGGCGACGAGCCGACAAACACCCACGAGCCGCTGGGGCAGGAGCAGCCGGCGGGCGAGGTGAAGAGCGGCCCGCGCCCGGCGGTGCCTCGCAGCGAGCCCCGCAGCACCGGAATGGGAATCGCCGTCCCCGCGGACCTGCGCGGAGGCGCCCCCGTCTCGAAAGGTTCGGGCCTGGGCTTCACCGTCGCCTCCGAGGCGAAGGCCCCGGCGCGCACCGAGCTCAAGAGCGCCGGCCGCGGGTTGGCGCTGCCCAGCGCCGAGGCGCTGCGCCAGGAGGTGAAGAGCTCGGGAATGGGGATCGCGGTTCCACCCGAGCTGCGCGGCCAGCCGAAGGCCGAGGGCCGGGTGGAGCTGAAGAGCGCCGGCCGCGGGGTCCCGATGCCGACCGCGGACGAGCTGCGCCAGGAGGTCAAGAGCTCGGGGATGGGCATCGCGGTGCCTGCCGAGCTGCGCGGACAGCCGCGGGTGGAGATCAAGAGCGCCGGCCGCGGAGTCCCGATGCCGACCGCGGAGGAGCTGCGCCAGGAGGTGAAGAGCCAGGGCCTGGGGATCTCCGTGCCCGCCGAGCTGCGCAAGAGCGGCGACGTCAAGAGCTCCGGGCGCGGCATCCCCGTGCCCGGCCTCGAGCCGCGGCCCGAGCTCAAGGGCGGGCGGGGGATGCCCGTCTCCGCGCCGCAGGCGCCGCCGCGCATCGAGGGCAAGAGCACGCCCGGGGTGCGGATTCCCGCGGTCGAGCCGCGGCAGACCCCGGCGATCGCGCTCAAGCCGCGCGCCAGCGGAGCCGAGCCTCCCCCCGCGGCTCCCGCGCCGCCGCCGCCTCCTCCTGGCGCCATCGGGCAGGAGACGCGCAACCTGCGGGTGCCCCAGGTCCCGGTGCCCGACGACGAGGAGTGGGAAGGCAGCACCGTCGGCCGCCACGAGGACGACGACGACGACATCTCCGTCGAAGAGGCGATGAGCGGCGCGGATGACCTGGTCGAGATGCACACCTCGGATCTCGAGCCCCCCAGTGATGAATGGGAGGCACCGCCGGGCGTCGTCTCCGGTGAGCAGGAAGAGCCGGCGGTTCCGCCGCCAGTGACCCAGGAGCTGCCCTCGCAGGAGCTGGGAGATCCGGGCGTGGTGCTCCCGCCTTCGTTCGGGCCTTCGCCGTCCAAGCTGTTGAGCAAAGAGCGCGAGCAGCTGTTCGAACGGGTGCGGGGCGCGCCACTCGAGGCCGACGGCTACAAGCTGCTCGCGGAGCACTTCGACGCCGCCGGCGACGCGACGCGCTCGAGCCTGATGCTGGAGATCGCACTGGCGATCGAGGGTGATCCCCACGCCGCGCCGCGCGCCCCGAAGCTGATCCTCTCCGCTACCGATCGCGCCGCGCTCAAACACCCGGTGCTGCGCGGCGAAGAGGGTGAGCTGCTCGGCCTGTGTGGACTGGCGCTGTGCCGGATCTACCCGACCCGCGGCTCGGAGGCCGGCACCCGCGAGGAGTTCCGCCTCGACGCCGGAAAGGGCGCCCGTGGCGCCGCGGACGCGCTGCTCACCGCGGTGCGAATCCTCGGGCTGCGCGCTCCCGACGTCTACCCGAGCAACGACAACGGCCCACCCTTCGCGCTCGTCTTCCCCGGCAAGCCGCGGCTGCTCGTCGGCCGGCTGGCGATCAAGCGTGAGCTGCCCGCGGCCGAGCTGCGCTTCTTCGCCGGCCGCGCGCTCTTCACCCAGAACGCCGACCTCCTCGCGCTGCGAAACCTCCGCCGTGAGCAGTTGGTGCGGGCGCTGACGGTGCTCGGGCAGGTGCTGCGCGGGCAGTCGCTGTCCGCCGAGGCCCGCGCGGTGCGCGACGGGCTGCCACCGAAGGGCTGGGAACGTCTGAAGCAGCTGTACGAGCGGGTCGCGCGGAAGATGAACCTGGCGGTGTTGAGCGAGGGCGCGCGCCACTCGGCCAACCGCGCAGGGCTGGTGGTCTCCGGTGGGGTCGCCCCGGCGCTGGCCGCGCTCCGGGCGAAGAAGGCGCTGCCGAGCGAGATGGTCGAGTTGGTCCGGTTCGCCGCCAGCGAGCGCTACCTGCTGCTGCGATCGCGCAAGCTGGGAAAGTGACCCGGTGATAGGAGGGCGTCATGACGACGCTCATCTCGGCGAAGCAGGCGCTCACAGGACAAACCCCGGTCGGCACCGAGGTCACGGTGCGAGGCTGGATCCGCACCAAGCGGGACTCGAAGGCGGGGATCAGCTTCCTCGCCGTCAGCGACGGGTCATGCTTCGACTCGCTGCAGGTCGTCGCGCCGAACACCCTGGCCAACTACACCGCCGAGGTCAGCCACCTCACCACCGGGTGCTCGGTCATCTGCACCGGCCAGCTCGTCGCTTCCCAGGGCAAGGGCCAGAGCGTCGAGGTCCAGGCGACCGAGGTGAAGGTGACCGGGATGATCGACAACCCCGACACCTACCCGCTGCAGCCGAAGCAGCACTCGCTCGAGTTCCTCCGCGAGGTGGCCCACCTGCGCCCGCGCTCGAACACCTTCGGAGCGATCGCCCGGGTCCGCAACTGCATGGCCCAGGCGATTCACCGCTTCTTCCACACCCAGGGCTTTGTCTGGATCAACACCCCGATCGTCACCGCCAGTGACGCCGAGGGCGCCGGCCAGATGTTCCGGGTCTCGACGCTGGACTTCGCCAACCTGCCGCGCACCGACAGGGGCGCGATCGACTTCCACAAGGACTTCTTCGGCAAGGAGACCTTCCTCACCGTTTCCGGCCAGCTCAACGTCGAGGCGTACTGCCTCGCGCTCTCCAAGGTCTACACCTTCGGGCCGACGTTCCGCGCCGAGAACTCGAACACCACCCGGCACCTCGCCGAGTTCTGGATGATCGAACCGGAGATCGCCTTCGCCGATCTCAACGACGACGCGACGCTGGCGGAGAACTTCCTCAAGTACGTCTTCAAGGCGGTGCTCGAGGAGCGCGCGGACGACATGAAGTTCTTCGTCGAACGCCACGACAAGGCAGCGATCAGCCGGCTCGAGGCGTTCATCAACTCGTCCTTCGAGCGAATCGAGTACACCGACGCGATCTCGATCCTCGAGAAGTGCGGGCAGAAGTTCGACTTCCAGGTGAAGTGGGGCACCGACCTGCAGACCGAGCACGAGCGCTACCTGGTGGAGAAGCACGTCGGCCGGCCGGTGGTGGTGATGAACTACCCCGAGGGGATGAAGGCCTTCTACATGCGGCTCAACGACGACGGAAAGACGGTGGCGGCGATGGACGTGCTCGCTCCCGGCATCGGAGAGATCATCGGCGGCTCCCAGCGCGAAGAGCGCCTCGGGGTGCTCGACCAGCGGATGGCGCAGTTCAAGCTCAACCCAGACCACTACCAGTGGTACCGCGACCTGCGGCGCTACGGCACCGTGCCCCACGCCGGCTTCGGCCTCGGCTTCGAACGGCTCGTTGTCTACGTCTGCGCCCTGGCCAACATCCGCGACGCGATCCCCTACCCGCGGGCGCCGGGGCTGGCCGAGTTCTAGGGGACGACAAAGGCAGGACCTGGATGTCGGGCGGGGGTGGTGCATCGCCGCTCCACCTGGCGATTTCTCTCTGAAAATTCGTGGCACATCGCTTGCTCAAGGGCCGGGAACGGATGCGTGCCCCGAGCAAAGCCCCTGAGTTTTTCGGCCTGGCGCCGCTGCTCGCGGTCGCGGTGCTGGCGACCAACGACCACCTGCTCAAGGCGGCGTTTCACAACACGCTGACCGGCAAGCTCTCCGACTTCGCCGGCTGCTTCTTCCTCCCGCTGTACGTCTCCGCGATGTTGGCGTTCGCGACCCGCTGGTCGCTGCAGCGGCGGCTGGCGGTCGGCGTCGCCACCACCCTGGCGATCTTCGTCCCGGTGAGCGTCTCGCGCGCGGCCGGCGACTTTGTCTGCCGCACCGTCGAGCTGATCTCGATTCCGCTCGGCATCGGCGCTCAGAAGATCGCCAGCGATCCGACCGATCTGATCGCGCTCCCGATGATTCTCTTCGCAGTGCTCTACGCCCAGAGGGTGAACCAATGCGCCGTGCAATCGAACTGACGATTCTCTTCGCCACCGCCGGCTTGCTCGTCGCCACCAGCCAGGCGCGCCAGCCGTGCGCCAACGAGGCGAAGGCCTTTCACGCGCAGACCACCTGCGGCCCGGCGGCAGACTTCACGGTGGCCTTGGACTCCTCGTGCACCATCAACGCGACCGGCGCCCAGCTGGCGGGCCTTCCGACCGCCGGCAGCAGCGGCACCTATGTCAACGACGCCGGGGTGATGCTCGGGTTCAACCTCACCGGACTGACTCCCGATGGGGGGAACACCGAGTACTGCAGCGCCCACCCCGACGGCGACGGCGGGCTGGCGATTCGCTGCACGCCCAGCTGCGGCTACGACGCGGGCGCCTGCGATCCGGCCTGCTCCGGAACCTTGACGCCGCAGTAGCGTCAGTCGACGAGCACCAACACGAACTTGTTGTTCAGGTCCGGCTCGATCAGCCGCATCGGATGCTGCGGCAGCACCGAGCCCCGCAGCACGTTCACCCGGCTGTGCTCGACGAGCATCCACTTCCTCCCTGGGCGCGCGACGAACTTCGGCAGGTCCACCGCCGCGTTGTTCGGCCCCAGCTGCACCACCTGGTTGCGCGAGTAGAAGGTCTCGCCCTTCCAATCCATCATGAACGCGGCGATCGGCTCGCCCTCGCTGCGCTGGCGCCAGTAGCGCCAGAACAAGTCGCGCTGGGTCCAATGGTGCGAGAGCGAAATCCAATGGCTCCACGAGAGCCAGAGCGCGAGCCCGAGGGAGAACGCGCCGGTGACGCTCAGCAGCCCGCGTACGTGAAAGCGCAGCGCTGCGGCCAGCGTGGCGACCGCGGCGAGGACGAACGTCCCCCCGAGGCCGACCTTGAGGTTGAGCCAGGCCGGAGCCCCGTCGGCCAGGGGGCGGGTGACGAGGAACTCGGGGTAGGGGCGGTCGTAGTTGTAGGTGAAGAGGTCGAGAAGATGGCGCGGCTGGCCGGCGAGATCTCTCCCCACCAGTGCGAACGCCACCGCTCCGAGCAACAGCGCGAGCGCGTGCGGCCGGGCGCCGTCCTCGAGCAGCCGCGCGATGAAGAGCGCGATCAGCACCGCCGCCGCCGGAACCGCGGGGAGGATGTAGTGGTGAAACTTCGTCGCGCTGGCGCTGAAGAGGGCGAACGAGAACCCGCCATGGATCGCCGTCCACGCCGCGAGCCGCGCGCGCGGAGCAGGGTCGCCCACCGACGTCTGCAGCGCCACCGCGAGCGCGCCCGGGAGCAGCGCGACCCAGGGGAAGATTCCAAAGCCGCCCTGCTCGATGAAGTAGACGAAGGTGCCGCCGGGCGTGGTGGTGTGCACCCCGGAGAGCAGCCGGTCGAAGTGATCGTGGAGGAAGAAGCGCCTCCAGAAGACGACGCCCTCGTTGTCCTTCCCGTCGAAGGAAATCATCGCCAGGTACCAGGGCAGGGCGATCGCCGCGAACAGCAGTGCCCCCTGAAGCAGCCGCATCTGCGCCACCTGCGCCTTGAGCCCCATGAAGAGCCCTCCCGCCGGCCGGCAGACGATCCAGAAGAGCATCCAGCCCACCGCTGGCAGACCGGCGAGCAGGCCCTTGCCCAGCGCCGCCACGCCCATCGCCGCGTAGAAGCCGAGCCACCAGCGACCCCGTTCCTTCTGCGAGAGTTTCGGGTCGAGCTGCCCGAGCAGCGCGCACGCCCAGCCGACGGTGATGCAGGCGACGAACGGCATGTCGGTCATCGCCTGGCGCGCGGTGAAGAAGAACAGCGGCATCGTCGAGAGCACCGCGCCGCTGGCGAGCCCCGCGGTGCGCGAGGCGAGCCGGCCGACCGCGTGGGAGAGCAGCCCGACCGCGGCGATCGCCAGCAGCGCGAACGGCAGGCGAATGCCCCACTCGGCGTACCGCGGCAGCTCGCCCTGGCCGGTGTCGCCGATGGTCCACAGGCCCAGCGCCGCGAGCCAGGGCGTCAGCGGCGGCTTGGAAAAGAACCAGGCGTGCTCCCACCACGGGTGGATCAGATCGCCCCGCTCCAGCATCGAGCGCCCGACCTCGGAGTAGTGCGTCTCCCAGGGATCCCACAGCCCGACCGAGCCGAGCCAGGGGACGAAGACCAGCGCCGCGAAGCTGGCGGTGAGCACGCCGACCTCGGCACGGGTGACGGAGCTGACGAGACGCGCCCAGACCCCGGGCAAGCCCGGTCGGAGCGGAACGGCCGCATGGCTGGACACGATCGACTCCTGGAAGACGCATCCCTCGCGGGGCGCTGCGCTACGGGTGCTCGCCGCCGCCGTCGTAGAAGGCGATCGACCCCTCGGGGAGCATCCCCGCGTCGGTGGGGACCATCGCCAACGGCGCCGGGCCATGCTGCCGCGAGAAGACGGGACCTTCGGACGGCTGGGGGAACTTCAGGGGAGCGCGACCGATCGACAGCGCCACCAGCACCGACGCCGCGAAGGCGAGCAGGGCCGCCGCCGCGGGAGTCGACCGCGCAGGCGCTTCGGCGAGCAAGCCACCCAGGCCGCGCGCCGTCAGCTCCCGTGCCGCCGCCCGCTGTAGCTTCCCGGCGCACCCGCCGCAGACGGCGAGGTGCTGCTCGAACGCGGGCAACTCCTCCGGCGCGAACCGTCCTTCGGCGAACCGTTTCAGCTCGAACACACAGATGCAGGCGCTCATCGGGACTCCTCGAGCGCGGCCTTCAGGCGGGCGCGCACTTCACACAGGCTCTGGCGGAACCGCTGCAGCGAGATGCCGAGCCGGCCGGCGAGCTCGCGCTGTGGCGTCTCGGGGTGGCTCATCACCGAGGTGAAGACCGACTGCGCCCGGGGCTTGAGGCCGGCCGCTGCCGCCTCGGTGCGTTGCAGCAGCTGCCTCAGCGCGAGCCGTTGCTCGATGCTCGCGTGGGGGTCGACGAGCTCGAGCGTCTGTGGCTGGAGCCCGCCCCGGCGGCGCGCCCGCAGGAAATCGGAGGCGAGGTAGAGCGCCTGGCGAATCGCGAGGCCGGGCAGCTCGAGGGTCGCCAGCTTCCCCGCCTGGTGTTGCTCGAAAAGCCGCGCCCACGCGTCGTGCGCCAGCTCTCGCGCTTCGTGGATCCGCAGGCCCTTGGCGAGGAGCGCGAGGACGACCGCGTGGTCGTGCCGGGCGATCAGCCCCTCCCAGTCGGTGTGCACGAACGACCCCATGCCCTACTCAACGGCCCTGGGGCGCAGACATATCGGATGCCGCTACTCTTCGCTGCCTTTGACCAGCTGGTACTTGTGCAGCAGCGAATAGAGGTGCTTGCGGTCGAGCCCCGCGTCGCGCGCCGCCTTGGCGATGTTGCCCTGGGACTTGGAGATCAGCCGGGTGAGGTACTCGCGCTCGAACCCGCGGATCAGGTCCTCTTTGCAGTCCTTGAACGGCCCCGAGTACTTCACCGGCAGCTGCTCGCCCTCGACGCTCTCCGGGCCCGAGTAGTCGCGCAGGAACGCGTCCATCGCCAGCTCGGGCATGTCCGCCATGTACTTGCGCCGCTCGACGAAGTTGCGCAGCTCGCGGACGTTGCCGGGCCAGGTGTGCGCCAGGACCTTCTGCCGCTCGGCCTCGGGCAGCTTCTCCCACAGCGGGACCGACGCCCAGGTGTCGACCAGCAGCGGAATGTCTTCTTTGCGATCGCGCAGCGGGGGCAAGGCGATGGTGAAGACCGAGAGCCGGAAGTAGAGGTCCTCGCGGAACCGGCCTTCCTGGACCTCGTTCCACAGGTCCTTCTTGCTCGCGGCGATCACCCGGGTGTCGAACTTGATCCCCGCGTTCGACGAGCCGACCCGGCGGAACTCGCGATCCTC
>JAYVRT010000825.1:0-3923 GCA_043776025.1 Archangiaceae bacterium
CGGATCCACGTGAGGCCCGCCGCGAGCACCAGCCACTGCCCGACGAAGACGGCGGCGAACCGAACCTTCCTTCCGGTCGGCGGCTGCACCAGCGCGGCGAGCCCGGCGGCGGCGATGCCCAGCGCTGCCCCGCCGAGCGCGTAGGCCAGCGCCACCCGCGCCAACAGGCCCGGCAGCATCGGCCGCACCGCGGCGAAGAGCGCCGCGAACGGCCCCTGGGTGTCGAGGTTGAGGCCGATCGCCCCCTGCTGGAGCACGAGCACGCCCTCGAGGACGCAGAGCGAGAGGCCGAAGAGCGACCCCACCGCGGCGCCGCGGACGACGCGCTTCATCACCGGCGGGACGACAGCTGCATCGCGAGCCGCTGAATCGCCAGCTCCGCCGCTTTGCGTTCCCGATCCGACTTGTCGAGGGCGGCCTCCTTTTCCTTGAGGCGGTCCCTGAGTGCGCTCAGCTCCTTCTCGCGCAGCTCGAGCTGCGCCTGGAGATCTCCCAGCTGCATCAGCAGGCCCTGCACCTGGACGATCAGCTTCGGCGCGTCGTTGACCGCCGGCCCTGCCTGGGCGCCGAGCCTCGGGCTGCTCGACCTGGGTGGCCGGGGCGACGAGGGGCGGTAGGTCGAGCCGGGCGGCGACAGCGCCGGAGCAGGCTGGGGCGAGACCTCGACCACCACCGCCGGCATCTGGGCCTGGCTGACGCGCGCCTGGATCTCCTTGAGGGAGACCGGCTGGGTGATCACCCCGACCGACGACTCTTCTCCGGCCACCTTGGGCGCGGGCGAGTTGGGCGCGCCCAACTCGGTCAGCAGCGCCATCAGGTCGGAGGCCACGCCCTTGGTGAGCGCGTCGAACTTGATCCGCATCCCCGGGAGCGTTCCCTTGCGCGCCGCCGTCCGCTCGGCCAGCGCCCAGACGACGCGCCCGCTGACGCGAAGCACCTTGGTCCACCCCGGGCGGGCGAGGTTCACCGCCACCGGCATCCCTACCGGCAGCGCCTCCGAGGTCTGGATGAAGATCCCGCCGGCCGAAATGTCCTGGATGACGCAGGGGCTCGACTGGTCGGCCACATTGAGGTGGGCCGACACATTCTTCGCCTGAACGCGAGGGTACCGCCGCTTGTCCTTCGAACTCATTCCCCGGGTGACGGCCTTATCACTTCTGGAGCGAAGTGCGGGCGGCGACTGCCCAATCTCCGCCGAGCCGCAGCCCGTGGCGAAGCGTCAGGTATTCCCGGCGGACGTCGCGGGGGTAGACCCGGTACTGCTCGAGGTCGTGGGCCTTGATCTGCCCGAGCAGCTTGTTGGGGCCCATGTTGTAGGCCATCAGCGCCAGGTCGAGGTTTCCGAACTGGCTGTAGAGCGAGCGGAGGTAGCGGATGCCGAGCCGGACGCAGAGCGACGGATCCTTCGAGACCTCTTCCCGCGACAGCTTCAGGCCCTCTTTCTGGGCGAGGAAGTAGAGCGTCGTCGGCTGGATCTGCATCAGGCCCCGAGCCCCCATCGGGGAGACCGCCTCCTCCTGGAAGTCGGACTCGACGTCGATCAACCCGAGGATCAGCAAAGGATCGAACTGGGCACGGTGGGCTTCCTCGGCGATCGCCACCGCCACCTGTTTGCGCAGCACCATCCCCATGCCCGGGGCACGGCGGGCGAGCACCGCGTCGATCACCGGGAAGTCTTCGGGCAGCACCTCGCTGACCCCGACCATCTGCAGGTGCGTCGGCGGCGGCGACTGCAGGACCGGAGCCCAGATCGAGCCAGTCGCGCTCAGGGCCACGATCGCCACGATCGCGCCCAGCAGCCTCACTTCGTCAGCGCCTCGAGCCGCTTGTTGAGCTCATCGAGACGGGCGTTCAGCGCCGCCACTTCCGAATGGCGCGGCATCTTCACCTTCGCCAGCGCCCGCCTCACCGCCTCTTCGACGTTCTTCTCCGCGTCGGTCCAGAACCGCTCCAGCAGCTCGCCCATCGGTCGCTTCGGGTCTTTGGAATCGGTCAAGGGCGCACTCCTAACCACATCTGGCGGGCTGCACGGAACCCCCCCGCCAGGTCTATGAAATTACTTAGTTCGCGGCGCCTTTTCGGGCCACGAAGGTCTCCAACTTCTTCGAGAGCCGGGTCAGCTCGTGGTTGATCTCCTTGACCTGGGCCTGGCTGGCGACGCCGACCGCCTGCACCAGCTTTCCCTGCAACCCGTCGAACCGCTTCTTCACCTCGTGCGTCACCTCGTTCGCCTGGGTCTTCAGCGCCTTCAGCTCCTTGCCCGACTTCACCCGGGAGATCAGCCCCTCGAGCTCCTTCCGCTGATGCTTGCCCCGTGCCGCCAGCTCCTTCTCGAAGCGGAGGACCTGCTTTCGTGCCTCTTCGAGCTGGGCGACGACGTAGTCCTGAAGGCCCTGGGTCTTCTGCGATGCCTTGCTAGCCATGGTTCGTGATCTCCTGTGACGCGGTTCAACTGCGCTCCTTCCATAACGCAGCGCGTTGTATGACGCAAGGCGTTGTGAACTGCCGATAGCCCCACACCGCTGCGCTCGGAGCGCAGGTGGATTGGGGATGTCGCTTCACAACCCACCTCCGTTTACACGTATAATTAAGTTATTTCAGTGCCTTGGGTTCCGGCACGGAGCTTGGAATGGGTAGGAGCAAGTCGCCCGATTGGCGGGAGGCTTGACGCGCTTCACGGGTCTCCCCTTTCCCGTGAAGCGCGTTCTCTTTGCGGGGTCCGGCTACGGCAGCTCGTAAGCGACGGTGACTTTGACGAAGTCGACGGTGAGGCGGCTGGTCTGGGTGTTGGTGGGTTGGAGCCGAAGGAAGAGATCGGGCTCGCGACCCCAGCTGTTCCGGATCGCCGCGGAGCTCACCGTCACCGGGGTCTGGCTGACCGCCGGCGCCTGGACGACCCAGCCGACGCCGTCGAACGCCGCGAGCTCCGTCTTTCCCGCGCCGAATGCAGAAAATGCCAGCTCGGCGGTGGCGCCCGAGTACGTCGCGCCCAACGGCAGGCCGAGCCGGGTGAGGTTGATGTCGATCACCGCCGCCGGCGTCGTCGGGTGGAGCACGCCGACCTTGTCGTTGTCCGCCGGGTAAGGACGCAGGAGGAACTCGGAGCGCGCCCCGTCAAAGCCGTAGCTGACCAGGCCCTGGACCCCAAGGTAGTTCGACACCGAGCTCTGCAGCAGCGGCTCGGGGAACAGGCGCGACCACTCGCTGCCGGTCCATTCCCAGACGTCGTTGGGCGCCTGGGCAGTGAAGTCCTGCCCGCCGAAGAGCACCACCCGTTCGCGGTGCGGGTCCCAGGCAAGCTCGAAGAAGGCGCGCCCCGACGGCGACCCGCCCGCGGGGGTCATGTCTTTCCAGCTGGTGCCGTTGAACTCGAGTGTGTCGGAGCGCGAGGTGCCATCGAGGTTGCGCCCGCCGAAGACGACCAGCCGGTTCCGCGTCGGGTCCCACGCCATCGAGTGGGCGTAGCGGCCGGAGCCACCGGAGGCCAGCTGGGTCCAGGTCGAGCCGTTCCACGACCAGAGCTCCGCGGGTGCGCCGAGCGAGCCGGTCTGGCCGCCGAACATCAGCATCCGCTTGGCGACCGGATCGTAGGCGAGCGCGGGATCGTAGCGGGCGTCGGGCGCCAGCGCCGGCGTCGGGACGGCGAGCCAGGCCGCCCCGTCCCACTCCCAGACATCATTGAGCGACGTGCCGTCGTAGCCACCGAAGAGCACGGTGCGGTTGCGCTGCGGATCAAAGGCCATCGCCATGTCTTCGCGCGGCGTCGGCCCTGTCGTCGCTACCCGCGTCCAGGTGCCGTTCCACTCCCAGGTGTCGTTGACGTAGCCGGTGGCGTCCTCGCCGCCGAAGAGCACCACTCTGCCCCGGTTCGAGTCGAAGGCGGTGGCCTTGAAGACACGCGTGGGAGGAGACGCCTTGGGGTC
>JAYVRT010000826.1:0-13935 GCA_043776025.1 Archangiaceae bacterium
GAACCGTCAGTGCCGGGGACACACCCAATGTAAACCAGTCTGCCGCGCGCTTGGGGTGCTCTCCAACTACGGTATTCGCACTGCTCAAATCCAAGAAGCTCAGGAGGGCGAGAAAGGTTGGGCGCAAAACAATGGTGACGATCGCAAGCCTTGATGCCCTTCAGACTTCGTCCTCTCCCAAGACCGCCCCCATATTGACGAAGAAGGGCAAGCCTCAGACCGGCGCTGAAGTGAAAGCGGAGATCCTCAGCCTGCTGAAGAAACAAGCTTGAGTTTCGGCTTGGGGTCGTCTGGATGCTGGAGCTTGAGCGGCACGGCAATCATCGAGGGGACATGGCTTCCAAGGTAATTACTCTTGGTGGTGGTCGACCCGAGGTGACCGACAACGGCGCTCACCAACTCAATCGGAACGCCGCCCGTCTTGGGACGCACTTCACGCCCTTTCTCTTTTGCCCAAGTGATGAAGCTGTGTCGCAGCTCGCCCAACGCCATCGGAATTTTGAGCCCCGCCTTGGCGCTGGCAAGCCGAACGGTAGTCCTCATGAAGCTGTCGTTGATGGGGCTGCCACGGACGAGGAGCCGTTGCGCTGCTGCCAGTCCCTGAGCATCGAGCGAGACGACGTGATCATTCCCCCGCTTGTGAGTGAACCTGAGCGTGCCCCTGATCTCACCGTGCCCGCTCACCGGCTTGATGATCGCCTTGCCGGACGTGAGCCGGTTGACCTCGCTCATGTGCATTCCGAGCTTGCACCGGAGCACCAGCACGTCACGAACTCCCTGAACATCACCCCAGCCAGAGCGATTCTTGCCGACGGTGCAGCCCCGCATTCGGAAGCGACCCAGGGCGTGGTCAATCAGTTCGCTCTCCCAATTGTAGGTAGACGCGTAGACCTTCTGAACCGCCTCAATGGTGTGCCCTTTCTCGCGCTGGAGCTTTTCGGGCAGAGTCTGGATCGACATGAGGGCGATCGTTGGATCTTCGTTGACGGGGAGCGTGTTCAGTTCCGTTCTGAAAAACGCCGTAAACGTCTTGAGCGCCGCAATCCTCTTGGGGCGGGCGGTCTCGTGCTTCGCCAACAGGCGCTTCAGTTCATCGATCCGCACCTTCCGAAGATCCTTTCCCTCAAGGTCTTCGCCCCAGGTCGCCAGGTACTTGATGACCGACGCCACATAGCGCTTGTCCCGGTCGTTCTTCTTCAGGTGCGCCAACACCTGCGCCGTGGTGTCGGCGTTGACCACGATGGCACCAACGCCCGCTTCGCGGGCCTCTTCCGTTGGGGTGACGTACTTGACTGGGTCACGGTCGAACAGCGCCAGTTCCGCAAGCGCGTCCTTCTCACTGGTGACGTCCAGGGTCTTGGAAAACCGCTCGCCATTGACCATTCGCTGGAGAACCCAACCGGTTTCCCCGCTCCGACTCTTAAAGATTCGTCCCCCTTGCCAAGTGTCAACCCACTTTCGCGCCATTTCGCCCGTCCTTTGTCCGAAAACACCGCAAAAACCGTTACGTCCCTTTTACGTCCCCTAGCCTTCTTGGTCTTTGGAACACGGACAAAGTACCCCGACCGCGCGCCCCATAAAAGGGGCGCTTCTCATAGGGAGACTGTATGCACGAGGCGGGGATCGAACCCGCACGGGACGTTTTATGTCCCAGTAGATTTTAAGTCTCCTGCGGCTACCAGTTTCGCCACTCGTGCGCTTCGCCGGCTCTAGCAGACGACTCTAAGCCCTGCCGCTCCTGACACGTGCAATCGGAGCCCGGCCGCCGTAAAGACCTCGAACGCCATGCTCGAGACCGTCACCAAAGGCTTCCGCGCCGCGAAGAACCGCCTCGCCGGGAAAGCCGAGATCACCCCGGAGCTCGTCGACGAGTCGCTGCGCGACATCCGGGTCTCGCTGCTCGAGGCCGACGTCGCCTTCGAGGTGGTGAAGAAGTTCGTCGCCAACGTCCGCGTCAAGGCGATCGGCGAGGTCGTCCAGACGACGCTCACCGACAAGCAGGGCCGCAAGCACAAGATCAGCCCCAGCGATCACTTCATCAAGGTCTGCCACGACGAGCTCGAGGCCCTGATGGGCCCGGTCGACACTTCCCTGAAGCTCAAGCCCAAGGGCCAGGTCTCCGGGATCATGATGATCGGCCTCCAGGGCTCCGGGAAGACGACCACCACCGGCAAGCTCGCCAACAAGCTGCTCAAGGAAGGCCGCGCTCCCCTGCTCTGCGCCGCCGACATCTACCGGCCCGCCGCCGTCGATCAGCTCAAGGTGCTGGGCGAGAAGCTCGGCATCCCCGTCTTCTACGAGGCGGGCCTCCAGCCCCCCGAGCTGGCGAAGAAGGCCTACGAGCTCGCCGCTGCCACCAAGCGCGACGTGGTGATCATCGACACCGCCGGCCGGCTGGCGATCGACGAGCCGCTGATGCTCGAGCTCGAGGCGATCAAGAACGGCGTCAACCCGGACAACATCCTCCTCGTCGCCGACGCGATGATCGGCCAGGACGCGGTCAAGACCGCCGCCGAGTTCAACCGCCGCATCGGCATCGATGGCTTCATCCTCACCAAGCTCGACGGTGACGCCCGCGGCGGCGCCGCGCTGTCGATCAAGGAAGTCACCGGCCGCCCGGTGAAGTTCCTCGGCATGGGCGAAGGCCTCGACAAGCTCGAGGAGTTCCGCCCCGAAGGCCTCGCCAGCCGGATCCTCGGCTTCGGCGACATCGTCGGCCTGATGAAGGACTTCGAGGGCGTCGTCGACGAGAAGAAGGCCGAGGAGGACGCGAAGAAGCTCCTCTCCGGCAACTTCACGATGCGCGACTTCGTCGAGCAGATTCGCATGGTCCGCAAGATGGGCCCCTTGAAGGACCTGCTCGAGAAGTTCCCGATCTTCGGTGATGCCACCGAGGCGATGAACCCCGACGAGAACGAGCTGACCAAGATCGAGTCGCTCTTCGACTCGATGACCGAAGCCGAACGGCTCCGCCCGTCGCTGATCGACGAGTCCCGCGGCAAGCGCATCGCCAAGGGCTCGGGCAAGAAGCCCAAAGACGTCACCGACCTGATGCAGAAGTTCTCGATGATGCAGCAGGTGATGGGCTCGATCGGCCAGAACCCCGGCCTGCTCGGCAAGATCCCAGGCTTCAAGCAGCTCGGCCAGCTGTCGCAGATGAAGGGCATGGACCTGAGCAGCATGTTCGGTAAGGACGCGAAGATGATGGAGCAGGCCCTCGGCATGGGCGGCCCCGGCGGCATGCCGATGCAGATGCCCCAGCTCGCCCCCGGCTACACCGCCCCGATGGGCCAGGGCGCGATGGCGAAGGCCCGGCTGATGGGCTACTCGCCACCGGCGCAGGCCAAGGGCATCAGCGATCACGAGCGCGACGCGATCAAAGAGCGGCGCAAGCGCGAGAAGGCCAACAAGAAGAAGAACCGGAAGAAATAGTCAGGTCGCCGGCGGCGCCGACGGCTTGGGCTTCTTCACCCGGCGGCGGGGCACCACCAGCCCGCGCGAGAGGCGCTTGAGCACCACCTCCCGCTGCCGGTGCTTGTACCGCTCGTGGGAGTTCTCCCCTGCTTCGTTGGCGATCGCCTGCGCCTCGTCGGCGATCTGGAACTCGCACATCGCCAGGGTGATTCGGCCCTTGCGGCCGCGCGTGTCCTGCTCCGGGGGCGGGAGGAACGCGTCGAGCCGAATCGGCACGTCGGCGACGAAGTTCAACGTCCGGTAGCTGTCGCCGGAGAAGCGGTTGCCCGGCTTGCGCTCCTCGCGATCCTCGTAGTCGAGGTCGAGGTGGAGATCCTTCGCGTAGCGCTCGAAGTGCGGATACTCGGAGACCAGCTCCTTGAAGTTGAACAGCGAGTTCTCGGTCTGGGTCGGGACCACGAAGTTGAACGGCACCAGCCGCTGGGTGAGGAAGTAGAGCGTCGGGAGCACGTCCTTTCGCTCCTTGACGATGATCCGAAAGCGCGTCCGGTCGTAGATCTGCGCCGCCACCGACTCGCGCTTGGCGATCAGCTTGGTGATGATCGACTCCCGGGTCTTGATCGAGTCGCTGAACTCGACGATCGGCAGGCCCTTCGCCTTCATCTCCTCGGCGACCCCCATCACCTTCTCCGTCACCAACTGGGCCAGCTCGGCCTCGGAGACGGCGAGCTTGAAATACAGGTCGCGCCCCTCGATGTGCTGAATGACGTGGATCACCTTGAGCACGATGCAGGCGATCTTCCGGTACTTCTTCGGCTCCTTCGCCCCCGAGGCGTAGAGGAACAGGTCGTGGATCTCGTCGGGGTCCGCCACCGGCGCCGCGACCTTGTAGTCGAAGGTCTTCCGCAGGTACTCCACCGCGTCGGCGAGCACCGTCCGCACCCACTCGACGTCGTGCGGCCGGGTGGTGTCGATCTGACACAGGCGGAGGAAGCGATCGACCTCGTCCCAGGTCTTGAAGTGCAGCCGGCGCCACTCGATCACCGAGCCGCCCCGTAAGATCAGCCGGATCCGCTCGAGCTCTTTGAGCCCCATCTCCTGCACCGTTCGCACGGGCAGGTCGGGGAGCGCCGTTTGGTGTTTGAGGCCGGTCACGTCGAGGGCGGTTTTACGCCACAAATGCAAAACGGCCAGAGCCCTTTGTGGCCCTGGCCGTCGCATCCTTCATCACGCTCTGGGCTACTTCGCCACGCGCACCGGCCCCGTCGGCGCGATCGCCACCGGGCTCTGCAGCCTGCCTGCCACCCAGATCTCCTCCTTCACCTGGCCGCCGGGGAGGTAGGTCAGCCGCTTGCCGTGGAACTCGTCGTTGAGGAAGTCGGCCTCGTGCGTCTTCACCCCGTTGGCGTCGAAGAAGACCCAATGGCCCGTGCGGCCGCCGTTGAGGTACTGCCCCTGCGACTCCACCGTGCCGTTCTTGTGGAGGCCGACGTACGGCCCCTCGAGCTTCTCCGCCCCGGGCGCACCGCCCCGGCTGCAGAACAGGCCCTCGCCGTCGTGCACCTGCCGGCTGCCCGCGGAGCAGTTGAGCTTCACCGGGTCCGCCGCCATTGCCGAGGCCGACACCACCAGACTGATGAGGATGAGGTTTTTCATGTGATCTCCTTGAAGGTTTTTAGACGAATGCGTGGAGGACCTATTCAGTTGGCGGTGAAGCAGGCCGCGTTGCCGTTGGTGTAATAGAAGCCGGTCGTGAGCGAGGTCGTCCCTACCGGCGCGCAGAGGTTGATGTCGAAGTCCGCCTGCCGCGAGCCGCCGTCAGACTTGTAGTTCTGGATGCTCGTCGCACCCAACGTCAGCTCGCTGTGATCGGTGCGGACGTAGTGAAACGCCGGCTGGTTCGTCTCCGACACCAGCACCGCCATCTCGGAGTACGCGCGGACGTGAATCTTCGCGCGCACCGGCGTCGGCCCGAGGCCGCCGTCGGCCAGCCCGCAGAAAGCCACGTCATTGCCGAAGCTGACCTTGCTCAGGCCGTAGATCACCGGGCCGTTGCTGCTGAGCATCGACGGATCCCACGCCAGCGGGTTGCTCCCGGCGACGAAGTTGGCGCAGGTGCCCGGGACGATCTCCGCACAGGTGCCGGCGTT
The DNA here is from genome assembly GCA_043776025.1 of Archangiaceae bacterium. Lineage (GTDB taxonomy): Bacteria > Myxococcota > Myxococcia > Myxococcales > Myxococcaceae > JAYVRT01. Next base: position 5,565 of record JAYVRT010000826.1, read on the forward strand.
GCAGTTGCCACCGTAGCCGCAGGAGTCGGGCTGGGGCGTTGCCGTCGTCGAGCAGCTCTGCGGGGTCTGGCAGGTGTTGGTGACGAAGTAGCAGATCTGGCCGCCGCTGCAGCTGCCGAGGGTGCAGGACGCCGACCCGCCACCTGCGCCGCCGCCTCCGCCTCCCGCGCCACCTCCGGAGCCGCCCCCGGTGCCACCGTCATTGGAGCCGGGCGCCAGGCACTGGCCGGTGGTGGTGTTGCAGGCGCGAGTGGCGGGGCAGTCGGAGTTCGCCGTGCACTTGGCGGTGCAGAGGGTGTCGAAGGCGCTGCAGACCGTGCCCGCGGTGTCCGCGGCGCAGAGCGCGTTCGTCGAGCAGTTGCAGACCTTGGGACCAGTCAGCTCGGAGGGAGGCAGGTCGCAGGTCTTCGCGCCCGACGGACAGTCGGAGCCCGCGGTGCACGTCTTGACGCACACCTTTGCGCTGGGGTGACAGATCTGACCGGACTTGCACTGTGAGTCGGCGCTGCAGAACTTCGAAGCGCTGCCGCCGCCTGAACCTCCGCTGCCACCGGACCCGCCGCCGACGCCACCGTCGCTGCCCGCGGCACAACCGGTGATGACGAACCCGGCCACGGCAATCAGCGCCAACCTTGATTTCATGTTCATGGTGCTCCCTCCTTGGGAATTTAGGTCCCTAGTTCTAGCGACCGCGTCCGGCCAGTCAACGAAAGTTGACGCGGAAGGCGGACGCAAACCACATGCCCGATGTTCAATCGAGCGCCGGCTCGCTGTCAGGGGGACCTGCGCTAGAACTTGAAGGGGAAGACGACCGGGTCGCCCGCGGTCTTCGCCTTCGGGAACTTCCAGGTCTTGATCAGCCCGCCGATGCAGCCAGCGACGTAGGTGGACTTGAAGTCCTCAGACTCGACGGAGACCTTGGTCACTGCGCCGCTGGTGGCGATCACCCACTTCATCACCAGCTTGCCGCTGACGCCCGGCTCCTTGGTGTGCTGGTCGTTGACGCACTTGGCGAGCTCAGGCTTGTGCGACATCACCACTTCCATCACGTCGGCCTGGCCCAGCGTGTCCTTCACGTCGGCCTGCGCGGCGCCGGGAGCGGGCGGGATGTAGACAGTCTTCTTGCCGGGCGCGCTGTCGGCGCTCTTCGGCGTCTCCTTCTTCGCCTTCGGGTCTCCGAACGCCTCGTCAAACTCGTCCTTTTCGCCCCCCTTGGACTCTTTGGCCGCGACCTTGGCCGGCTTCTCTTCCTTCTCGGGGGGCGGGGCCTTCTCTGCTGCCGCGACGCGGGTCGGCTGGGCCTTGACCTGCGTGCTCCCATTGCCGGTGCTGTGGGGCGGCAGCGGGTTGCCCGAGGCCTTCGGAGGCACCGGGCCGGTGTTCGCTGCCGGCTGCGCGGTGGTGGGCGCGGGAGTCTGGCCAGCGGGCTGCGCGACCGCAGTGGTCGGAACCGGCTGGGCGGCGAGCGGAACCGGCTGCGGGACGACAGGCGGCGGCTGAGCGACGGGAGGAGGCGTGTTCTGTGCGAGCACCACTGGAGGCGGACGCACCTCGGCGGTGCCCCCTCCCTGTTGCTTGCCGAGCAGGAAGATCACCAACCCGAACAACATCAACACGATCACGCCGCCGCCGACGCCGATCCCGACCAACAGGTTGCGGTTGCTCGCGGGGCGGTACTGGGTGATCCCCGGTGAGGAGTAGGTCGCGCCCGGAGTCGCCACGTACGGATTGGCCGGAGGGGGAGCGGGCCGCGCAGGACGCACCGGCGCCTCGCGCTGCCCCGGATCGACTGAGGCCCCGGCGTGCGCGTGGCCGTTGGTCTGCGACTTCTCGCCCTCGGGTGAAGGGAGATCCAGCAGGCCGCCGATCGACACCTCGGCCGGCCCGTTGTGATCGTCCATCGGCCTGGGAGCCGGGCGCGCGAGCGCCTCTTTCTCTTCCTTCAGCAGCGAACCCAGCGAGTTGGCCGCCGAGGGCCGCCACGAGCCGGTCTCTTCGATCGCCCCCGTCGCCGCCATCGGAACCTGAACTTCGCTCCGCACGCTCTTCATCATCCCGCCGGCCGAGAAGGCCGACTCCACCGGGACGCTGACGACGTTCGGCGCTCCCGCGGGAGCGTTCATCACGATCGGCTTGCTCGCCGGGCGCGGCGCCAGCACCGAAGCCAGCTGCGCGACGTCGGACAGCGGCACCCAGTCGGTGAAGCCGGCCCGCCAGCACAGCGAGTCGGGGCCGAGCTCGCCCCGGTCCCAATGCTCCTTCATCTTCTCCAGCGTCAGGGGCCCGGTCTGCTTCTCGTCGATCGCCGCGAACCAGTCGGTCTGCGGGACCTCGGTCTCGGCGTGCCCGTTCTTCTCCGCCCTGGCCGGGGCGCCCTCGCCCATCTCCTCGGCGAGCTTGCGGACCACGTCCCCGTCGATCACCCGGGTGCTCATCCGATCGTCGTCGCCGCCACCCAGCGGCTCGCCGTTCACCGCGGCGTGCACCTGGGTCGGCTTCTCTTCGCCCTTGCCCAGCGATTCCTGGCTGATCGAGTGCGCGCCCGAGTTGAGCACCTGGTCGAAGACCGCCCCGATCTCGTCGTCCCCCGCGTCGCCCAGCAACGAGTCGCGGGGATTGCTCTTCTGCACCTTGTCCTCGGGAATACCGGGGTTGGTCAGATCGGCCATTGTGTCGCTCGCCAGCCCCACGGCCGGAGCCGCAGCCGTCAGCGGCGTCTGCAGCACTTGCGTCGCGAGCGCGTCATCGGGATCCGCTCCCGCGGACGAGACCGGGCCCTTCGCACCCGCGTCGCCGCCCCGCTTGACGAGGATCACGTAGCCGCACTTCCGGCAACGGACCTTGACCCCCTTGGGGCCAACCTTCTCGTCATTGATCATGTACTGCGCGCGGCAGCTCTCACAGACGAAGCGCATTGGATTTTTGTGACCGGGACGGCGGAACGGGGCGTTGTAAAGGTAAAAGGTTAGGAGCACCCCAATAGGGGGTCAAGTGAACGGACGCCGCTTCCGGCGATCAGGTTCCCCGCAAATGGCGGGGCCGTGAAGGTGCAGCACCTACCTGCGCAGCTGCACCTCGACGTTGGTGCCCGCCGCCACCCGCAAGGCGTGGAGATCGTCGGAGAGCGCGAAGACCATCAGGTCTCGGATCTTCGAGCGGGTCTGAACCCGGAACATCGACCCGGTCTCGCCCATCACCATCTTCTTGACCGGCTCGATCTCCCCGGCCGCGAACAACCCGGTGCGGACCGCGGTCAGCTCGGCCCCCTCGAGGTAGTTGCGCAGATCGTTCGTCGTCGCGACCTTGACGTACTCCTTGGTGATCCGCGCCAGCGCGGTGCGCGCCTGCTCGGTGAGCGCCTTTTCCAGCGCCCTGCGCTCGGTGTCCAGCCGCTGGGGGTCGGCGGTGAAGCGGAAGCGATCGACGGACAGGCTCAGTGCCGCCTGGAAGACTGCCTCGAGCCGCTCGGCCGACAGCCGCTGCGAGAGCGCCAGCTCGGGCCGCAGCAACGCCATCGCCCGGCCGAGCATGTAATAGACCTCCTTCTGCCCGGTCTCGCTGAAGAACTTCCCGCCCACCTTCAGACACGCCGGGTGGGTGTGGCAGATCTCGATCCCCACGTTCGGCTCGGGGGCCGGCTCGGCTGTCTTCTTCGCCATCCGCTCGCGGGTGGTGATCAAGAACGGCGAGTAGAGCGCCACCGTCTCCATCCCCAGCAGGCGGGCCACGTACTTGTAGTGGTGGATCTGGTACTCCTGAGATCCATTCACGTCGACCAGGTGGCGCTTGGGGTTGATCTGGTAGGCGGGGAACTCCTGCTTGTACAGGTGCCCGACCTGCTCGTAGAGGATCGCGAGCAGCTCGCTCATCGGCCCGCGCACCTTGGGGTGGAACAGGTGCGACTGCCAGAGCCGGTCGGTGAGCGCCCGGCTCGCGACTTCCTTCTTCTTCGCGTACGGCCCGAGCTTGGTGAGGATCTCCCGTTCCGGCGCCCCGCCCTCTCCGATCAAACCGGTGACCACCTGGGCCGCGAGCCAGGCGGAGTCGTAGTCCTTGCGGCGCGCCGCCAGCTCCGCCAGCGCCGAGGCGATCTTCCCCGGGTTCGACGTCGACGGCATCGCCCTTCGCCACGCGTCCACCGCCGCCGCCTCGTAGCCGGCCTGGTGCGAGGCGAGCTCGGCGAACTGTTCCTGGATCTCGACGTTGTCCGGCAGGCCCGCCGCGACCACCTGGTAGACCTCGACCGCCGCTTCGGGGGCCTTGAGGACCTTCAGGTACAGGTCTCCCAGCGCCTTCCAGAGCGTCATTCGCGCGGCGTGTGTCTCCTCTGTCTTCGGCAGCCGCTGGATCATCCGCTTGTAGTTGTCGTCCAGCTTCTTCCACTGCTTCGCCTTGCCGAGCATCGCCTCGAGCGCGCTGAAGGACTCGATGAAGCGGTAGTCGAGATCGAGCGCTTTGTTGAAGCTGCGCTCGGCCTTGTCGAGATCCATCAGCTCGTCGCGGTTGAGCTCGCCGAGCGCGAAGTAGACCCGCTTCGCCTTCTGCACGTCGGCCTTCAACGAGGGCTCGGCGAGCAACTTCTCCAGCATCTCCGCCGCCTTCGCGCCCTGCTTCGTCTCGCGGTAGAGCACGTAGAGCGAGTCGAGCACGTCGAGCGCGCCGGGCTTGATCCGGTGCGCGGCGAGGTAGGCGTCGATCGCCATGTAGGCGTCGGAGAGCTTTTCCCGCGCGAGCTTGCCCAGCGCCATCGCGACGTCGTACTTCGCGTCGCCTTCGAGCACCGCCACCAGCCGCTGGCTGTACTCGGCGGCCTTCTCCCACTTGCCCGCGGCCTCGCAGATCGCCAGCTGCGAACGCAGCGACGGATCGTGGCCGGGGTCGATCGCCAGCGCCTTCTCGAAGTGGTTCTCGGCGCGGTCGAACTGCTTCTGCTGAAGGTGGATGTCGCCCAGCGTCCAGTAGATCTCCACGATCTCGAGGTCGGTCAGATCCTCTCGGTGGTGGATCAGAATCGTCTGGTAGACCTTGAGCGCGTCGTCGAAGCGCTTGTGGTGCACCAGCAGGTGGCCGAGCCCCTCGAGCGCCGGCAGGTAGGTGGCGTCGAGCTGGTAGGCCTGCTCGAACGCGGCGAGCGCGCGGTCCTTCCTGCCGAGCTTCTCGCCGACGTAGCCCAGCCGGTAGAACTGCCGGCACAGCTCCCGGGTGATCTCCGGGTCGTCGGGCTGCATCGCCGCGTTTTGCGACATCTGGCGGGTGACGATCTGCAGCATCCGCTCGCCCGCTTCCCAGTTCTCCTTCGCGATGTAGAGGTCGGCCAGCGGGCGGGCGGCCTCGAGCGAGTCGGGCACCAACCGGAGCGCCTCCTCGTAGTAGCCAACCGCCGTCTCCTTGTCTTCCTTGGTTTCCCCGAAGTAGCGGGCGACCTCGAACATCGCGCGGCTCTTCGCCGCCGGCTCCTCGGTCTGCTTCGCCTCTTCGATCAGCGCCTTCTCGTAGGAATCGAAGTCCTTCTCGATCTCGTAGATGCCCTTGAGCGCGCGGATGCAGGGCAGGTACGCGGGGTCGATCTTCAACGCCTCGAGGTAGCAGCGCTTGGCGCTGCTGGCGTCGATCAGCATGTCCTCGTTGATCTTCCCCATGCGGTGGTACAGCTCGACCGCCTCTGGGGTTGCGCCCGCCGCCTGCGCCTCGCGCTCGAGCATGTCGAGGGCAAAGGGCCAGTTGCCGCTGCGCTCGTACAGCATCCCCAGCGCGTGCATCGCTGGGCGGCAGCGGGGGTCGAGCTCCAATGCCTGGTGGTAGGCGGTGACCGCGCGATCCACCTGCTTGAGCTGCTGGTGGAAGATGTCGCCCATCTCCACGCACAGCTCGGCCTTTTCCGCCGGGTGGGTCAGCAGCTGGATGTGGCGGTCGACGACACCGATCAGCTCGTCCCACCGGCCCTGGGCCTTCCTCAGCCGTTCCAGCGTTTTGATCGCCTGGAGGTTCTGGGGGTCGATCGACAGCACCGCGTCGACGCAGGCGTCGGCGTTGGCGAGGTTCTGGTAGCGGTCCTCCCAGATGTTGCTGCTCTTGAAGAGCGTCTTCACCCGCTCGCGGTAGTCCTGGGTCAGCTCGAGCTGGCGCTCGTAGACCTGGAGCAGCTCCGCCGGGCGATCGAGCTTGGTGTACAGCTGCTCGAGCGCGTCGAGCGCGGTGACGTTGGCCGGGTCGAACTCCAGCGCCTGGCGGAAGCCTTCGATCGCCGCCTCGTCGTCTCCGAGATCGCGCTCATAGGTCTGCGCCACCTCGACCTGGATGCGCGAACGTTCCTCGGGCGTGGGCGCGATGTCGCGCATTCGTAGCAGGGTGCTCGCCACCGCGGTGTGATCTCCCTGCTTCTTCTGCAGCTCGACCAGCGTCGTCAGGGTCGCGGTGTCGGGCTCGAGCTCCAGCGCGCGCTGCAGCGCCTGCTCGGCCTCCCGGGGATCCTGCAGCCGTTCGGAGAAGACGCGGGAGATCTCTCGGAGGATCTCCTTTCTCCGCTCGATGCTCGGCGCAGCCTCGAGCTTCTGCTCGAGGGCGACGACGTACTCCTTGTCCTTGCCGCGGCGGGCGAACATCCCCGAGAGCGCGTCGAGCGCCTGCTCGTTGGTGGGGTCGAACTCGAGGATCTTCCTCAGGCTCGACTCAGCCGAAGGCAGATCGTCGAGCTGGGTGTCGTGGACCCGCGCCAGGACCAGGTACATCCGCTCGGCCAACGGGCCGCGGGGCAGCGCGTCGGCGACCTCTTCGTAGACCGCGGCGAGCTCTTCGTAGCTGCCGGTCTCGTCGGCGAGGCGTTCGACCTCTTCGCGGATCTGAGGGTCGTGCGGGTGCAGCTGCAGCGCACGGCAGGTCTGGAGGAAGGCGACGTCCTTCTGACCGAGTTTGGTCTCCTGGATCCGCGCCAGCTCGCGCAGGGTGAGGACCTTCTCGTCCTCGGTGACGAGGTGCGGGAGGTAGCGGTCCATCACCTGGGCGTAGGCGCGCCAGTCGTTGACCGCCTGGTACTGCTTGAGCGCCTGCTCGTAGGCGGCGCGGTTGCTGGGGTCGATCTCGAGGATCTTCTCCAGGGCCGCACCGGCGCTCTCCGGCTTGTTGGCGGTGTCGCGCCAGAGATCAGCGACCTGGAACAGCGCGGCGATCGCGGCCTCGCGATCCTCCAGGTTCATGTAGGTGTGGCTCTTCAGCTCCAACGTGCGGACCGCGTCGGGCCAGGCGCGCAGCTGGAGAAACACCGCCAGCACCTTCTCCAGCTCGGGGATGGCGTGGGGTTCGACCTCGAGCGCGCGGCGGGCCGCGTCGAGCGCTTCCTCGCGCCGGCCGCCCTGCCCCAGCACCTCGGCCAGGCGCACCCTCAAGCCCTTCACACCGCCCGCGTCCTCCTGCAGGGGGATCAAGCGGCGCAGCACGATCACCAGGTCGTCTTTGCGCTCGAGGCTGTCGAAGATGTCACGCAGCGCTTCGAGCGCGCCCTTGTGCCGGGCGTCGCGCTCGAGCGCGGCCTTGAAGAAGGGAATCGCCTCTTCCGGGAGGTGGATGTGCTGGAAGAGCACCCGCCCCATCCGCTCGTTGAGCCGCACCAGCTCGCGCGGGTCGATGGTGATCTTCAGCTTCGACTCGAGCAGTTCCTGCAGCTCGGGGAAGCGCCCCGCCCGCTCGAGCAGGGTGTCGAGGGCGGTGAAGGCCTGCTCGTTGCGCGGGTTCTTCGCCAGCAGTTCGCGGTACAGCTCGATCGACCCACTGACGTCGGAGAGCCCCTCGGACGAAGTGGCCGCCATCTTCCCGAGGATCCGCTCGCGGTCGGCGCCGCTGACCAGCTCGCGCTGGGCCTGGAGCACCCGGTAGAGCTTGTCGTGCGTCTTCGCGGTGTCGTAGAGCAGCTCGAGGCTGCGCAGCGCCGGCAGGTTCTTCGGGTCGAGCTCGAGCAGCTTCTCGAACGCGGCGGCCGCGCGATCGGGGCTGTCGAGCCGTTCGTTGGCCAGCTGGCCGAGCCGGAAGAGCAGGGAGATCTTCTCGTTCGGCTCGCGCACCAGCGCCGAGAGCGACTCGAGCACCTCGGCCTGGGCCACCGGGTTGTCGAGTTGGCCGTAGAGGCGGTCGAGCGCCGGCAGCGCCTTGACGCCGGCCTCTGGCATCAGGTCCCGGGCCTTCTGGTAGTACTGCACCGCGCGCTCGGGCTCGCCCAGGCGCTGCTCGAGCACCTGCCCCATCTTCAGGCAGACGTCTGCGGCGTCGACGTTGTCTCCGATGCGGGGCAGCTCTTCTTCGTAGGCGCCGACGAGCTCGTCGAAGGTCTTCGCGGCCTCGGCGGCGCTCTCCATCTTCCGACGCAGCGCCGGATCATTGG
>JAYVRT010000827.1:0-3908 GCA_043776025.1 Archangiaceae bacterium
GAGGTCGAGGCCCTGAAGAAGGACTACGACCCGTTGGTCGGCGCGGCGCGCGACCTCGAGACACGCCTGCGCGAGGCGTACAAGGCGATGCAGGTCGCAGCTCAGCAGAGCGGCGAACTCAACCGGCAGGGCGAGCTGGCGTTGATCCGCGCCCAGGCGCTGTTTCATGCCTATGGGGGCACCGACGAGGCCCTCAAGCTCTCCAAGCGCTACACCACCAAGTCCGAAGGTCAGACCGACGGGTGGATTGATCTCGTCGACGCCGAATACGCCGCCAACACCCGCGCCTCGCCTGAGTTGATCCACGAGGCGCAGGCGGCGCTGACGGCGCTCCACGAGCGCGATCCCACTTTCTTTCGAACCTACATCCTCGCCGCCCGGCTCGACCTCCAGTCCAAGTCCTACGACGAGGCCGAAGCCGAGCTCGAGCGGGTGACGGCGATGAAGCCGAAGCACGACATCGCCGTCGAGCTGCTCGAGTGGGTCAAGCAGGCGAAGCGCGAAAAGGCAGAGAAAGAGAAGCCCGGGAAGCCCTGAGCTTCAGAGCTGCTTGAGCATCGTCAAGGCGTCACTGACCTCGAACTTCCCCGGCGCCTCGACGTTCACCTGTTTCACCACGCCGTCGTCGATCAGCAGCGAGAAGCGCCGGGTCCGGACCCCCATGCCGGGGAGCTCGACGTCGAGCCCGAGCTTCTTCGTCAGCTCCGCGGAGCCGTCTCCCAGCATCCGAATCTTGCCCAGCGCCTTCATTTCCTTGCCCCAGGCGGCCATCACATAGCCGTCGTTGACCGAGACGCACCACACCTCGTCGACCTTCTTCGCCTTGAGCGCCGCGAGCTGCTCGAGGTAGCCGGGCACGTGCTTGCCGGAGCAGGTTGGGGTGTAGGCGCCGGGGAGCCCGAAGATGATCACCCGCTTGTTCTTCGTCGCCTCGGCGACCGAGATCTTGGCCGGGGGCAGGGGGCACGACTCGCCGAACTCGGTGGACTCGGTGAGGGTCGCGTCGGGGAGCTTCTCGCCAATCTGAATGGTCATGGCGCTGACTTAATGCGGCGGTAAGGCAGGCGCCGCCTTTTACCGGTCAGCGGTTCGCGAGCCGCGACTCGATCGGCAGCACAGTGGCGTAGCCGGCGAAGAGCTGCGCGGTCAGCTGCGGCTTGTTCTGCGGCCCAGCCAGGCGCAGGTAGTCGTTGACCGGCCGCCCCGCGGAGTTGACCGCCGAGCCCTTGAACTCCAGGTTCATCCGATAGCGGACGACGCCGCGGGCGACGCGGTGGATCACCAGCACCGTACCGTCATCGTCGACCTTCTCCACCAGCCCGATGTGGGTCAGCCCGTCGTTGACCTGCCCGTCGCGGTTGAGATCGTACGTATCCTTGAAGAAGACGAGATCGCCGGCGACCGGGCGGCCCCCGGTGAAGATCCGACCGTGGGTCGAGGCGTAGCGCCAGATGGCGGTGACGCCGTTGTCGGCGGACTGCGCGCCGGCGATCAGATCCAGGCCCAGCTGCGCGTACACGCCGCGGACCAGGCCGGTGCAATCGTCGCCCCAGCGCTTGCCGCCGAGGACGACCTGGTTCTTTCCCACCAGGCCCTGGGCGAGCAGCACCGCGGTGTCCCGCGCGCCGTGGGGGATCACCGCCGCGGGAAGGGCAGCCACCGGTGCGCCTGGCTCGGCGTCGGGCGTGGGGCGGGGCGCCCCGGGCCGGCTGAACGACTGGTAGGCATTGTCCGAGAGGAACGGGCGGCCGCCGACGGGCGCTCCGGTCGCGCAGCCACCGAGCGCCAGGGCACAAAGAGACAGGATCACCCTGTTGCGAGCGCTGCGCATGGTCACAGGGTGAGCCCAGTTGATGCCGGGGTCAAAAATCGCGCCTGTGGGGTACGGTGATCCCCCCGATGCGACGCCTTCTGCTCCTCAGCCTATTGGCTCTGGCCGCCTGCCGCGACGGGGCGTACTCCGCCGCCTCGAAGAAGAACTCGGTCACCGGGTGGCGCGACTTTCTGAAGACCCACCCGGACGACGAGAACCGCGACTCGGCGAAGGAGTCGTTGTCAGAGCTCGAGTTCAAGCAGGCGCAAAAGGTTCACACCGTCGTCGGCTACAAGCGCTTCCTCGACGAGTTCCCCGACTGCGCCAAGACGCCCGCCGCCCGCGCGCTGCTCGAGGGCCTGCGCTTCAACACCGCCCAGGCCCGGGGCACCCCGCAGGCGCTTCGGCAGTTCATCAAGGATCACCCCGAGGGCGCACACCGCGACGAGGCGGACGAGCTGCTGCGGCAAGCGGAGCTGAAGGAGCTCACCGCGCTCGACGACCCGGCGTCGCTCAAGGCAATCGCTCTGGCCCACCCCGACGACGCCCGGGGCGCGGATGCTGGCCTGAAGCTGGACGACCAGGCCTTCGCCGCCGCCGCGACCGCCGCCGACTGGTTCGCCTACCTGCACGATTACCCGGCGGGGACGCACCGCGACGAGGTGCGGGTCAAGCTGCTCGACTCGCAGCTGCAGGGCCTGCTCGTCTCCGGCTTGCTCACCGAAGCCAAGGCGTTGGTGGCGAAGGCCCCGCTGGCGCCGAAGATCCCCCGCCTGGGCGAACGGCTGGGTCACGCGGGGCAACTCGAGTCCGCTGCGCTCGACAAGGACGAGGCGGTGCAGCGCGCGCTCCCAGGCTTTTATCTGCGGTCCTTCGACGACGTGGTGAAGTCGCTCAATGCGCCCGACCCGCTCGAGCGGTGGCAGGCGGCGGAAGAGCTCGGAGAGCACGTCACCATCCGGGCGATCGACCCGCTGCTGGAGTGCTTCCGCACCGCGCGAAACCCACTGGTGCGCCAGCGCGCCTTCGAGAGCCTGGGGAAGCTGCTCAAGGCGTTGCCCCGGCCGGTGGCGGAGTACGAGGTGGCGACCCGGGTCGACGCCGCGCGTGCCAGCGCGAGCGACGCCCAGCTGTTCCTCACGATCGGGGTGCTGCTCGATCTCTCCGGCCGGCTCGACAAGGCGGCCAGCGAGTACCAGCGCGCCTTCGACCCCGCCGCGCCGGACCCGATCGTGCTGCGGCGCTGGGCGCAGATCCGCCGAGACCGGCACCAGCCGTACTCCGCGGCGGTGACCGCGCGGCAGCTGTCAGTGTGGGCCCAGCAGGTGGCCGGGGTGCAGCAGGTCGCGGAGAACGGCAGCGCGCTCGGCGTCGCCCGGCAGCTGTGCGCCGCGGTCGAGATGTCGCGCTATGCCCGCGAAGTGATCACCGAGGTGGCCGCGGCGCCGACCGAGTTCCCCGACGACATCGTGGAGTTTCAGCGGCGGGCGGAGGACGCGGTGAGGCTGGCCGAGGCGCGGCTGCGTGACGCCGAGCTGAAGCTTCTCGAGACCGACGCCCGGGTGAAGCGCTGTGGAGACGACTCGGTGAAGGATCGCCTCAAGGCCGGAGAAGAGCAGCGGCTCAGCTCGCTCAAGGCGTTGCCGGCGAAGGCGGCGAAGGTAGCGAGCCTGGTCAAGGAGCTGGCGCTGCAGCGCGAGCCGTCGTTGGCGATTCGCGCCGCGCTCTCAGGCCAGTGAGCCGTAGAAGACGTGGCAGAGGGCGAGGGTGATCACCAGCCCGATGCCGTCGGCGATCAGGCAGGCGGCGAGGGTGTGGCGCACCGCGCGGACCTGCACCGCCCCGAAGTAGAGCGCGAGCACGTAGAACGTCGTCTCCGAGCTGCCGTTGATCAGGCTCACGAGGTAGCCGATGAACGAGTCGGTGCCGTGGGTCTTCATCGTCTCCATCATCAGCCCCAGCGAGCCCTGGCCCGACAGCGGCCGCATCATCGCCATCGGCAGCGCCTCGGCGGGGAAGCCGATCTTCGTCGTCAGCGGCCCGAGGGTGGAGGTGATCGCCTCCATCGCCCCCGAGGCGCGGAACATCCCTACCG
>JAYVRT010000828.1:0-3893 GCA_043776025.1 Archangiaceae bacterium
CCTCGAGCTCCGCCTTGGCGAGGCACGAGACGCCGCCGCGATCGGAGTAGACGTTCTTCGCGCTCGGCGACGGCTTCCAGTTGCCGGTCGGCCCCGCGCCGCTGAGCGCCGACTCTTCTTCGCACTCGACGGTCAGGTTCTGCGCCCGGGTCACCGCGGCGACGATCACCGGGCGGCCGTTGACGCCGCTGCGCCCGTCGAAGTCGCGATACTCGCGGGTTGCCGTCGGCCCGAGGCGGGCGAGCGTGTTGTCGAAGTCGGTGGTGGCGCTCGCGCCGTTGGGCAGTTGCTGCACCCGGGGCCCGGTCGCTTCCCACACTGCCCAGGTCTGCGCTTCCTGCACTTTGAGCGAGAGCCAGCCGAACTCCGCGAAGTGGATTCCGAACAAGAGGATGGTGACGAACACCATCGAGCCGAGCGCGAGTTCGACGGTGGCCTGCCCCGAACTGCGTCGAAGGGCCCGCCTCAATGGAGCCCCTTGAAGCGGCCGTTGACCACCAGTTCCTTGTACGCGTCGACCTGCCACTGGTGCCCCGGGGCGACGTTGAGACCCAGATCGAGATCGACGACATCGGACGAGGTCAGCAGCGCGGTGTTGGTGTCGCGATCGACGTCCACCGGCGCGAGCGTCGCCCGCCAGAAGGGGTTGAGCAGGTTCGGGTGCTCGGCCCAGCGGCCCTTGCGGTGGTAGTAGCTGACGCCGGTCGCCCAGGCGATCGCCTTGGAGATGTCGAGCCCCGGCGACGCCTTGTGGAGCGTCTCGCCCTTGTTGTCGAACTCGGTGCCAGCGCCGGCCTGGCTGAAGTGAAAGCGGAAGTCGAGCTCCCACGGGCGCTGATACGCCTTGTCCCCGTAGTCGCGCTGCAGCGCCACCACGTTCTTCGGCTGCCCGTGGATGTTGTTGGTCGGCTCGCCCGGCCCTTCCTGAAAGCCGACCGCCCGGACCCAGACGCTGGGGCAGCCCCCGATGCAGGTGCCCAGGGTGTGGCGCACGTCGGCGGGCACGGTGTCCACCACCGAGCCGGCGCCGAGGAGCAGGTCCGGCTTGGCGTCGTGCTTGTCGGTGGTGTTGGCCAGGTCGGTGGACTTGACGAACCCTTCGACGGCCACCGAAAGCGACTGGGTGCAGCCCCCCACGGTGATCGTGGTCGTCACCGTGCCGTGATCATCGCCCCAGGCGAAGACGTCGTCCGCCGAGCCCTGGTCGAGCGCGGTGGCGAAGTAGCCGCCGCCGGTGTGCCCACCCCAGGCGAACGTGGTGGAGTAGTTGGCTCCCGAGTTGTTCGCCGCGACCCGCTGGAAGATCGCGTCGATCTTCGGGGGGATGTTGCCCCGGTTGCGCACCCAGTCGTTGCCGCGCGAGCCCATTGCGGCCTCGAGCATGTTGACGTTCCACTGCGAGTTGGCGCACAGGCCGGTGCCGTTGGCGTTGAGGGGGCTGCCCATGCCGTCGTCGGCCCGCTGGCAGCCCGCCTCGCGCCGCGAGATTCCGTTGGGGCCCCGGGTCGGGTCACTGCTGCCGGTCTCGGCCAGCGGCTTGACCCCCGGAAGGTTGGCGAGCTTGACGATCTGCTTCGCCACGTTCTGCTGGGCGCGCTCGTCGAACAGCCGCCAGGTGACGCCGTCGTTCGAAGCCCCGTCGCGGGTCTCGACCCGCAGGCCGGCGATCGCCCCCTGGATCTGCGCCACCTCGCGCCCGGCGGCAGCGTCGAGCGCGTTCCATGTTCCCGGCACGCGCAGGGCGGTGAACTCGGCGAGCAGATCGGCGGTGACGTTGCCCGCGCGGGCGTCGTTTCCGCCGCAGCCGGTGACGGCGATCGCGAAGGCCGCGTTGTGGGCGGCGGCGACCGCGGCGATCGACCACCCCGCGTAGCTGATCAGACTCTCGTCGGCCGCCATCGCCACCCAGTGGCTCACCTGGACCCGGTTCTCGATCGCGATGTTGTTGTAGGCGCGGGCGTTGACCACCGCGCCCGAGTAGGCGGCCGTGTCGGTGACCGTCTGCAGTTCGTGGTTCTCGCGAATGCGGGCGGCGATCCCCAGCGTCATCGTCACCATCAGGGTGATGAGGAACAGCGTCAGGGTCAGCAGCACCAGGTTCTGCCCGCGCCGGGACGCACGCGTCATTGGCAGTCCTGCTTGCCGAACAGCGCGGGCCGCGGCGGGGTCATCATCCGCATCGCATAGGTGGTCTGAATCGGGAAGCTGAACTGCTTGGCGTTGAAGCGGGTGAGAAACTCGGCGCTGACATCAGCGGGGAGCGCGGCGCTGTTTTGCTGCTGCCACTTCGCCTTCGTCACCGGCGAGAGCGGGTCGATGTACCCGACGTAGTCTCCCAGGCCAAAGAAGGCCCGGAACGCGGTCGCCATCACCCAGTTGGCGAAGGGGATCCGCATCGGGAACCAGTAGACGAGGCGGATCTCCAGCCGGTAGCCGATCTGCGCCGCGCCGGCACGCACCTGGGCGTCGGGATCATCGAAGTCCTCTTCGGACAGCGCGTTCACCTCGGCGATCAGCGGGCGGTTGCGGAAGATCCAGACGATGTCCCGGCTGTGCCCCGAGTCGAGCGCGGGGTCGTACTTGTTGTTCGACCGCAGCCGGAACGCCTGCGCCAGCTTCGCCGCCGGCGTCCCCCCTGCCGTCGCGGTGCCGAGGAAGCTGCTGAAGCTCGGCAACACCGCCATGATCGCCGCCTCCTTCATCACGTCGCAGCTGGCGTGGTTGACGACCCCGGCGCGCACCGCCTTGAACGCCGCGTGCTCCGCCATCAACCGGCCTTGCAGCATCATGAAAAGCTGCATCGTCCCCAGCACCATGAAGATCGTCACCGGCATGGTGATCGCCGATTCGACCGCCGCCTGGCCAGAGTCCCGACGCATCCGGTGTGGAAGTGTGCGATCCGGCTGGTCTCGAACGTATCGGGCGAGCGGCCCACCCCACCTGCGCGGAGTAGGCGTTGGTGGGTGGCGCAGCCCCGTGGTAGGTGCGCCCCCATGGCCGAGCTCGTGTTCTTCCGCCGGGGCGAAGAGGTGTTGCGGTTCACTCTCGACAGTCCGCGCACCGTGCTCGGCCGGGGCGAGAACTGTGACGTGGTGATCCCCGACCCGGAGGTCAGCCGTCAGCACGCGGCGCTCCTGCTCAGCGGGGAGACCTGGACCCTCGAGGATCTCTCGGGCAAGGGGACGGTGGTCTCGGGAAAGAAAGAGGCGAAGGCCACGCTCGCCGACGGCGCCGACCTCGCGCTCGGCCAGTGGCGCGCCGTGTTCCGCGCGCGAGCCCAGGTCGAACGCGACGCCACCGAAGCGGGCGCCGACCGCACCGAGCTGGCGCCGAAGGCCGAGCTGCGGGTGATGCCGGCGCAGGTGCGGGTCCGCCAGGGCCACAACGAAAAGGTGCACAAGCTGGCGGCCGAGAGTTTCACCGTCGGCAAAGATGCAGGAAATGACCTCGTCTTGAACGACAAGTTCATCTCCGGGCGTCACCTCAAGGTGACGCGCCACGAGGCCGGGTTCCTGCTACAGGACCAGCGCTCGACCAACGGCACGTGGATCGGCAACGCCCGAATCCACGAGGTCGAGGTGCCGCTGTTCACGATGCTGCGCATCGGCGAGGCCGAGCTGGTGCTCGAGCCGCAGGGTGGCGACATCCGCAGCGGCGTCTACCAGGGGATCATCGGCAACGATCCGTCGGTGCGGCAGCTGGCGGAGCTGATTGAACGGGTCGCTCCGTCGACCGCGGCGGTGGCGATCTTCGGCGAGTCCGGCACCGGCAAAGAGCTCGTCGCCCGCGCGGTGCACAACCGCAGCAGCCGTCACGAGCACGCCTTCATCCCGATCAACTGCGCCGCGATCTCCAAGGAGCTGATCGAGAGCGAGCTGTTCGGCCACGAGAAG
>JAYVRT010000829.1:0-3882 GCA_043776025.1 Archangiaceae bacterium
CCCAGGCCCACCGGCACGCAGCCGTCGCCCTTTCCTTCCTCGAGCAGCGCGAACCACAGCTTCTCCGCCTTGTCGGGCGCGACGTAGAGCTCGAACCCGTCTTCGCCGGTGTAGCCGGTGCGGGAGATGATCGCGTCGACGCCCGCGACCTGCCCGGTGGTGAAGCGGTAGGTGCCGACGCCCTCGAGCGGCTTCTT
The DNA here is from genome assembly GCA_043776025.1 of Archangiaceae bacterium. Classification (GTDB taxonomy): domain Bacteria; phylum Myxococcota; class Myxococcia; order Myxococcales; family Myxococcaceae; genus JAYVRT01. Next base: position 198 of record JAYVRT010000829.1, read on the forward strand.
CGTCAGCCGCTGCACCAGCGCGAACCCCTTCGGCCCCTGCACCGCGATCTGTGCGTAGTCCTGCGAGCGGTTGACTGGCACCACGCCCTTGGCGTTCTCCTTCATCCAGGCGAAGTCCTTGTCGGCGTTGCTGGCGTTGACGCAGATGAAGATGTGCTCGGGCGAGAACCGGTAGGCGACGACGTCATCGACGAAGCCGCCATTGGGGTTGAGCAGCCCGGCGTAGAGCGCCTGCCCATCGGTGGCCTTGCTGAGATCGTTGGTGATCAAGGCGTTGGCGGTGGCGAGGGCGCCCGGGCCCTGGAACTCGATCTCTCCCATGTGGGAGACGTCGAAGAGGCCGACGGCGCTGCGTACCGCGAGGTGCTCGGGGACGACACCCGCGTATTGCACCGGCATGTCCCAACCGGCGAAGTCCACCATCTTGCCGCCGAGCTTGCGGTGGGCGGCGTTGAGCGGGGTCTGCTTCGGCATGGGCGCGTCTTACACCAGCGGGTTTGCTGGTTGAACAAAGGAACGCGCGCGGGCATGAACGGCCCCCTGTGAAGATTCGCAACCGCTTGAACCCCAGTAAGCCGTGCTTCTCGTTCGAGTTCTTCCCTCCGAAGACACCCGAGGGCGTGGAGAACCTCTGGCACGCCCTCGAGGACTTGCGGACGCTCGAGCCGGGCTTCGTCTCGGTGACCTACGGCGCCGGCGGCAGCACCCGCAAGGGGACGATCGACCTCGTCACCCAGATCCCCGCGCGCACCGGCCTGCTGGCGATGGCGCACCTGACCTGCGTCGGGCACTCGCGCGCCGAGCTCGAGGCGGTGCTCGACGAGCTGAAGGCGGCGAAGATCGAGAACGTGCTCGCGCTGCGGGGAGACCCGCCGAAAGGAGCGACGACCTTCGAGCCGACCGCGGGCGGGTTCCGCTACGCCAGCGAGCTGATCGAGTTCATCCGCGAGAAGGAGTACCCCTTCTGCCTTGGCAGCGCCTGCTACCCCGAGGGCCACGTCGAGACGCACTCGCGCGACGAAGACCTGGTGAACCTCAAGCGCAAGGCCGATGCGGGTCTCGACTTCCTCGTCACCCAGATGTTCTTCGACAACGCCTTCTACTTCGACTTCGTCGAGCGGGCGCGGCGGGCGGGGATCAACATCCCGATCGTCCCGGGGATCATGCCGATCACCAACTTCGAGCAGGTCGGCCGGATGCTGCGAATGTGCGGCGCGACGATGCCGATGCGGCTGCAGCTGCAGCTCGAGCAGGTAAAGGACGACCCGGCGGCGATCCAGGCCCTCGGCGTGGCGCACGCCACCGTGCAGTGCGTCGAGCTGCTCGCGCGCGGGGTACCGGGGATTCACTTCTTCACGCTCAACCGCAGCCCCGCGACCCGGATGATCGTCAGCGCGCTGCGGGCGAGGGGCTAAGCGAATGGAAATCGACTCCGGTTCGACGGCGTGGATGCTGGCCAGCTCGGCGATGGTGCTGCTGATGGTGCCCGGCCTCGCGCTCTTCTACGGGGGCATGGTCCACCGCAAGAACGTGCTCACCACGATGATGATGTCCTTCGTCGCGATGGCGATCATCGGCGTCCAGTGGATCGCCTTCGGGTACATGCTCTCGTTCGGCAAGTCCGTCGGCGGCTGGATCGGCTGGGATCCGTCGCTGCTCGGCCTCACCGGCATTCCCCACACCCGGCTCTACGCGGACAAGCTGATCCCCGAGCTGGTGTTCGTGATGTTCCAGGGCAAGTTCGCGATCATCACTCCGGCGCTGATCTCCGGCGCGGTGGCGGAGCGGATGCGGTTTCGCAGCTACGTCGCCTTCATCTTGATCTGGTCCACGGTCGTCTACTGCCCGCTGGCCCATTGGGTCTGGGCGTCCGACGGCTGGCTCTGCAAGCTGGGGGTGCTCGACTTCGCCGGTGGGACGGTGGTGCACATCTCGGCCGGGGTCTCGGCGCTGGTGATGGCGGTGCTGCTCGGGCCGCGGCGCGACGTGGCGCGGGGGGCCTCGCTGCTGCCCAACAACCTGGTGTTGACGCTCACCGGCGCCGGGCTGCTGTGGTTCGGGTGGTTTGGCTTCAACGCGGGGTCAGCGGTCGCGGCGGAGCACCCGGTGGCCGGAGCAGTCGCCGGGCTCGCCTTCACCACGACGCAGTCGGCGGCGGCCGCGGCCGGGCTGACCTGGATGATCATCGAAGCCTGGCGGCACGGAAAGGTGACGAGCCTCGGGCTGGCCTCGGGGCTGGTGGCGGGGCTGGTCGCGGTGACGCCGGCGGCCGGCCACATTCACCCGGCGAGCGCGCTGCTGCTGGGCGCGATGGCCTCGGTGGTCTGCTTCTTCGCGGTGCAGCTGAAAGGAAGGCTCGGCTACGACGACAGCCTCGACGCCTGGGGCGTTCACGGCGTCGGCGGGATCCTCGGCGCGCTGATGACCGGGGTGCTCTGCTTTACCCCCGTCGAGGGAGCGCTCTCGGGCAACTTCCACCAACTTTGGCTGCAGGCGCTCGGCGTCGGCGTGGCGGTGGTCTTCGCCGGCGGAGGCACGTTCCTCATCGCCTCGGCGCTGAAGCTCGTCTGGGGCCTGCGGGTCGAAGAGCACGAGGAGCGAGACGGGCTGGACCTGATCATTCACGGCGAGCGCGGCTACCACTTCGATCAGACCTGACCTGGAGACCTTGCGATGAAAATGATCACCGCCATCATTCGGCCGGAGCGCCTCGAGGCCGTCGAAGAGGCCCTGCGCGAGGTGCTCGACGAGGGGGACAACTTCCGGCTCACCGCGGACACCGTCGAGGGTCACGGGCGACAGGAGGGCGAGGTGGAGATGTTCCGCGGCAAGCAGATCCGGGTGCGGCGGGTGCAGCGCAGTCGGGTCACGCTGGTCGTCAACGACGCCTATCTGGAGAAATCGATCGCCGCGATCATCAAGGGCGCGCGGACTGGGGAGAAAGGAGCAATCGGCGACGGGAAGATCTTCGTCACCGCACTCGAAGAAGTGGTGCGGATCCGCACTGGCGAGCGCGGGGGCCAGGCGGTCTGAGCGGAGCACCTGTCGGCTGGGGCCCCTACGGCGGACTCTGCGCGGTGAAGCTGCTGAAGCAGTAACTGGTCGCGGTGGCTCCGGGGCGGATGAAGAAGGCCATCCCCGGCTGACCGGTGGCAATCGCGGAGTTCACCGACCGGGAGACGACGACCCCGTTGAGGGAGCTGGTGATCACGTTGCCCACGATGCTGCACTTGAAGACATCGCCGTCCTTCGGCACGACCGGAGTGCTCTGCTGCGTCACCTCGGTGAACTGACCCAGCGCTCCGTCGAGGAGCATGATCTGCGCGTAGCCGCCATTCCACGCCAGGTTGCACTCGTACCACCTGATCGTATGCGCGGTGTCCGAGGCCCGGAGGATGATCTCGACCTCGTGGCTTGCACCGCCGGGGTTGTACCCCGCCGCGAGGTGGATCACTCCCTCTGCGGACTGGTCCGGACCGAAGCCCGAGAGGTAGGCGTAGGAGTCGTCGTAGGCGTTCGCCGTCTGCGTCGAGAAGGCGCGCCCCGGAGTCGTCGCCACGGGCGTCCAGTCGAGCCCGTTGTTGTGCCAGACGCCGCCCTCGGAGACCGGGTTCTCAGTGCCCGGGAAGTTCGTCGTGTAGCGCATGCCGCCGTCCGCCGACCCGCCGCCGGTGCCGCCGGTGCC
>JAYVRT010000830.1:0-3881 GCA_043776025.1 Archangiaceae bacterium
GCGAGCACGGCTTGTTCCGGTGACCGCGGCGCGTTGGCTGGCATCTGCAACGTCACCAGTTCGTGGAGCAACACCCCCATCGCGAAGACGTCGATGCGGGCGTCGATCGTCGCCCCGGGCACGAACTGCTCCGGCGCCATATAGGTGAACTTCCCCTTGAGCCGCCCGGTGAAGGTGAAGCTGCGGGTCATCGCCTTGGCGATCCCGAAGTCGACCAGCTTCACCGCGCCGGAAAAGCTGACGAGCACGTTGTCCGGGCTGACGTCGCGGTGGAGGATCCCCAGCGGCCGCCCGCCCTCGTCGGTCAGCCGGTGGGCGAACTGCAGCCCGGCAAGTGCCTGGGCGCAGATGCGGGCGGCGATCCGCGGGGGAAAAGGCAGGTTGCGCTTCTTCGCCTCGTTGAGGCACGCGCGGCACGACCGGCCGTGAACGTGCTCCATCGCGATGAACCAGGTCTCGCGCTCGTGCTCGAGGCCGAAGATCTGCGCGATGTTCGGGTGCTGCAGCTGCGCCGCCAGCCGCGCCTCGTTGAGGAACATGTCGATGAAGCCCTGGTCGTCGGCCAGGTGCCTCAAGATCCGCTTAATCACCACCGTCTTCGAGAAGCCCGCGGGGCCTTCCTGGCGCGCGAGGAACACCTCTCCCATCCCGCCGGTGGCGATCAAGGACAGCAGCCGGTATTTGCCGAGCTTCTCGGTCTCCATCGGGTCTTGAACGAACCTACACGTCCTTTTCCAACTGCTTCGACGCCGCTGCGAGCGTGACGGGTTCAGCCTCCGCCCACAACCAGCCGAGGACTTCCTTCAGCCGGCGCAGCTTCTCCTTCACCGGCACCTTCAGGTCGCGCTGCTGCCGGGCCAGCGCCAGCGGAATCCCATCGCTCTGGTCGAGCAGGTCGATCGCGTGGAGCTCGAAGTTGACCAGCCGGTCGCCCTTCAGCCCCTTGTAGGTGGCCTTGACCAGCGGCCAGGCCATCGAGGTGACGAAGGTGCCGATGAAGTGGAGCCGGGTGCGCGGCGCGACGGAGATTGGCAGCTCCACCAGCGGGGCGGTGCCCACCGAGTAGGGCGCGAGCAGATCCGGCCGGTAGGGCACCCGCGGGGCGAAGAGCACCCGCGGGGTGTCGAGCAGCGCCTTCGAGGGCCGCCCGACGAGCTTGAGCGCGCCCATCACCAGCGCCTTGGCCGAGTAATAGGGCGTCGCGGGGAAGGTCGAAGAGTCGTAGCGGTAGCCGATCGCCGCCACCTCTTGCAGCAGCGCCGGCGAGAGGGTGTAGCCCGGCGCCCGGAAGCCGACCGGCCGCACGCCGACGGCCTTTTCGATCGCCGCGTCGGCGGCCTGCAAATCGCGGGCGATCTCGGCCGGGGCGCGCCGGCTGAGGCGGTAGTCGTGGGCGTGGCTGTGGCTGGCGATCTCCACCCCGGCGCGGTGGGCCCGCTTCAGCGCCGCTGCCATCGCCGGGTCCGCGAGGTCCTCGCCGATCGCGAAGAACGTCGCCGGCCCGCCGTCGAACAGCTCGAGGCAGCGGTTGATCGCGACGCCGGAGACCAGCCCCCGCGCGTGGGGGTCGAGGATCTTCTCGTCGAGGCCCTGAATCCGGCAGTAGTGCGGCAGGGTGTCGAGGTCGACCGAGACCGCACCGAGGCGCCCGTGCCCCACGGTTCACTGACCCCGGACGCGAATCACGTAGACCAGCTTCGCGACGTTGCGCAGCACGTTGGGCACCCGTCGGAAGAGGTGAATCGACGGCTGCCGCTTCTCCTGCAGCTGGATCGGGATCTCCAGCACCTTCAGCCCATCGCGCCAGGCGCGGACCACGAATTCGCTGGCGAAGACGTCCATGTCCACCACGCAGCGGGCGATCGTCTGCAGCAGCGCCTCGCGGCGAAACGCCTTCAGGCCGTGGGTGTCGGTGCCCTTGAAGCCCAGCGTCACCCGCAGCATCCCGTTGTGCATCCGGGTGGCGAGCCGGCGGATCATCGGCCGCTGGTCGGAGGCGCCGTGGGCCGCCTTGCTGCCCACCACCAGGTCCGCCTCGCGGGCCTCGAGCACCGGGACCGCGGCGTCGTAGAAGACCAGGTCACACAGGTCGATCTCGTCGCAGATCACCAGCTCGCCGGTGGCCCGCTGGATCCCCTGCTTCAGGGCGCTGCCGTAGTTCGGTGTTTCGCTGTGAAACCACTTCAGCTTCGGGTTGTGGGCGCACAGCCGCTCGAGAATCTGCGGGGTGGCGTCCCGCGAACCGTTCTCGGCGAAGATGATCTCGTAGTCCCACCCGCGCGCGTCAAGGCCCACCGACAGTTCGTGGGCGGCGGACTCAACGATCGACTCCTCGTTGTAGACCGGGATGACGATGGAAAGATGCGGCACGTAAGGTAACCTTCGTTGCTTCGCGCGGAACGCCTCAAGGAGAACCATGAAGGTCGCGTGCCCTTCCTGCAACACAAACCTCAACATCGACGACAAAAAGATCCCGCCCGGGGGAGCGCGCATCAAGTGCCCCACCTGCCAGCAGATCTTCCCCGTCAAACCCGGCGCGGCGACGATGCCCGGGACGCCAGCGGTGCCGCTGCCCGGCCAGGCCGCGAGCGCCCCACGGCCCGTGGCGGTGCCCCTGCCGGGCATCTCCGCGCCGACCACCTCGATGCCCAGCTGGGAAGAGGAGTCGACCCGGGTGATGCCGGCGTCGATGATCCCCGGCGCCCTGACCAAGGCCGCGCCGCCTTCGAACGTGAAGGCGACCACGCCGGTCGCGCCGCCCCCGGTGCCCCGGGCAACCGGTGGGCTCGGCGTGGTGCCGCTGCCGGGCATCACCGCCGCAGCAGCGCAGAAGACCGATTGGGAAGACGAGAAGACCCGCGTCGGTGACGAGCTGCCTCCGGCGTCGGCGCACTCCGCCGTCGACCTCGACTTCGAGCCGCAGACCAACACCGGCCCGGTGCCGTTGCCGGGCAACTATGAGCCGACCCGCGTCGGCGCCTTGCCGGTGTCGATTCCCCTGCCCGGGGCGACCCAGGTCGGGCCTGCGCTCGGAGACGAGGTCGATTTCGCCAATGAGGCGGACATCGGCAGCGTCGAAGAGGCGCCGACCCGCAACTACCCGGCGATCCCCCTGCCGGGCAGCCGCGCTTCGGGCGCCAGGGCCAGCGGCGCGGTGCCGCTGCCGGGCTCCCACGCCCCGCCCGAGGAAGACTTCAGCCAGGCCCCCGGGGCGGTTCCATTGCCCGGCAGCTTCGAGGAGCCCCCCGACTTCAGCGGGATGCCGACCCACGCGGTGCCGCTTCCCGGCGCCCGGGCTGCCCAGCGCGACGCCAGCGCCGCGAGGACCAGCTCGGTTCCCCTGCCGGGCAGTGCCCGGAAGCCGATGCCCCTGGGCGGCAGCCTCGACGGCGTCGTCCCTCTGCCGGGCAACTACGCGCCCACCGCGAGCCACCAGTCGCTGACCGGAGAGGACCTGCCCCCGCCCCCCGAGGAATTCGACTTCGACCAGCCGCCCCCTGCGATGACGATGCCGGCGACGCCGAAGTTCGACTTCTCCGACCTGCCCTCGCCCAAGTCCGCCTCGCCCAGGATCGCGCCCCCGCAGTACGAAGATCTCCCCTCGCCACGCCAGCCCGCGCCCGTTCCCCAATACGAGGATCTCCCCTCGCCACGGGTGGCGGTGCCGATGGGGGGCGCCTCCCGCGCCGCGCCCGCGCCGCGGTACGAAGATCTCCCCTCGCCCGCCGCGGCCCCGGATCCGTTCGAGTCTCCCGACTTCTCGGATCTCCCGATGCCTTCGACCCCGGACCTCCCCGAGCCCGCCGCTCCAGCGGCCGCCGCCGGAGACTTCGCGTTCGACATGGCCGACGTCCCTCCGCCGCCAGCGCCGGTGCGCGCCC
>JAYVRT010000831.1:0-3880 GCA_043776025.1 Archangiaceae bacterium
CACGAGGTGTTGGGGGACTTGCAGAAGCGGGCCGCCTACCTGCGCAACCACCCCGAGCTGGTGGACATCCCTCCCGCCGCCCCCGAGGCGAGCAACGGGGCGGCGAAGCCGAAGAGCGCTGAGGACGATCAGCGCGACGCTGAGCGCCGCGCCCGGCTGACCCGGCACCCGTACCTGGCCCGCAACTCCAAGGTCAACGACTTGCTCAAGCACGCCCGGGAATGCCTCGCCAAGGGGGAACCGAGCCTCGCGTTCAACGACCTGACGCTCGCGGCCCGCCTCGACGAACGGAACGCCGACGTCAAGGCGCTGCTGATCGAGGTGCGCAAGAAGCACGACGTGGCCCGGTCGGACCTCGAGTTCACCCGGGGCAAGGGGCTGCTCGAGAACGGCGACAACAACGCGGCGATCAGCTCGTTCAAGATCGCCCTTGGCATCGATGGCAGGCACGTGCAGGCGAACTACCTGCTGGCGAAGCTGCTCTTTGCCACCAGCGGAGATCTGAAAGAGGCCAGCGGTCACGCCCAGCGGGCGGTCGAAGCCGAGCCGAAGAACATCGCCTTCCGCGAGCTGTATGCCCGGATCCTCGACCAGGCGGGGATGAAGGCCCTGGCGAAGAAGGCCTTCGAGGAGCTGCAGAAGCTGGACCCCGAGAGCGCAGAGGCAAAAAAGCAACTCAAGCGCCGGTGGCCGTTCTAGCCTCCCACCCAAATGGCCGAACGCGACCCTGTCATTGGCATCGACCTAGGCACCACCAACAGCGTGGTGGCGACGGTGCAGAGCAATCAACCGGTGGTGATCAAGAACCGCACCGGCCAGAACCTCACCCCCTCGGTGATCGCCGTGTCGAAGACGGGCAAGCGCCTGGTGGGGCAGATCGCGAAGCGGCAGGCGATCACCAACCCGCAGGACACCATCTACGCGAGCAAGCGCCTGATCGGCCGGAAGTTCTCCAGCCAGCAGGTGCAGGACGCGATGAAGACGCTGTCCTACCAGGTGGTCTGCGGCGATCACGACGACATCAAGATCCGCATGGGTGGAAAGGACGTCACGCTGCCCGAGCTGGCGGCGACGGTGCTGCGCGAGCTGAAGCTCGACGCTGAGGCCCACTTCGGGGTGCCCGTCACCAAGGCGGTGATCACCGTCCCCGCCTACTTCAACGACGGGCAGCGGCAGGCGACCAAGGACGCGGGGCGGATCGCCGGCCTCGACGTGCTGCGGATCATCAACGAGCCCACCGCGGCGGCGCTCGCCTACGGCTTCGGCAAGTCGGTCAACGGGAAGATCGCCGTCTTCGACCTCGGCGGCGGAACCTTCGACATCTCGGTGCTCGAGGTCGGCAACGGCGTCTTCGACGTGATCGCCACCGGCGGCGACACCTACCTGGGCGGCGAAGACTTCGACAACCGGATCATCGAGCACCTCGTCTTCGGGTTCGCCAAGGAGCACGGCGTCGATCTGCGCAAAGACCGGATGGCGCTCCAGCGCCTGAAGGACGCGTCGGAGAAGGCGAAGATCGAGCTGTCGAGCCAGAAGGAGGCGCAGGTCAACCTCCCGTTCATCTGCACCCCGCCCGGTGGCGGGACCGCGTTGCACCTGCAGAAGCCGCTGACCCGCGAGAAGCTCGAAGAGCTCACCGCCGACCTCACCGAGAAGTGCATCGCGATGTGCGACCAGGTGCTCGGCGAGGCCAAGGTCAAGCCCAACGATCTGAAGGAGATGATCCTCGTCGGCGGGATGACCCGCATGCCGAAGGTCGTCGAGGCGGTGAAGAAGTACTTCAATCGCGACCCCTGCAAGGGGGTGCACCCCGACGAGGTGGTGGCGCTCGGCGCGGCGGTGCAAGCCCACGCGCTGACCAGCGAAGAGTCCCAGGTGCTGCTGCTCGACGTCACGCCCCAGAGCCTGGGGGTGGCGATCGCCGGCGGCTACGTGCGCCGCCTGATCCCGAAGAACACCACCGTGCCCACCTCGACCACCGAGGTCTTCAACACCTCGAAGGACTCGCAGGTGACGGTGAAGATCATGGTGCTCCAGGGCGAGAGCGAGCTCGCCCACCAGAACGAGCTGCTGGGGGAGTTCATTCTCACCGGGCTGCGCGAGGCCAAGCGCGGCGAGGTGGAGATCGAGGTCACCTTCGACATCAACTCCGAGGGCATCGTCTCCGTCTCGGCCCGCGACAAGGAAACCGGACAGCGGCAGTCGATCACCGTCACTGCCTCGGGCGGCCTCACCGAGGACGAGCTGCAGAAGATCATGGAAGAGCAGGGCGACTACCTGCTCGAGGCGAAGGTCAGCGAGGAGCTCAAGGCGAAGCGGGGCGAGCTCGACGCGGTGCTCAAGGAGGTCTCGGCCCTGCTGCCCCAGGTGCAGAAGATCACCGAGGGCTCGGAGTTCGGTGTCGACGCGGTGGCGAAGGCGATCAAGTCGATCGAGGCCGCGCGGCGCTCGCTGGAGGTCGGCAGCCTCGCCACGGTGACCGAGTCGGTGGACACGCTCCACCGGACGATGAACCTCTTCAAAGGCGTGATGCAGAGGATCGGAAACAGGTAGATGAGCAATTCGCGCGCCGCGCAGCTGGTCGAAGCAGGGATGTGGCTCCGGCTGTCCGGAGATCACGAGGGCGCGCGCCGCCTCTTCGAGCAGGCGCTGCGCCTCGAGCCGGACAACGCCCGCGCCCGCCAGTTGCTGGAGTCGGGGCCGAACACTCCTGCCGAGGCGCCGCCGGCGGCCCCCCCTGCGCCGGCTGCCCCGGCCGCGGAGTACCCCTTCGCCCCGCCGGCGGTCTCGACCCCGATGGATCTCGACTGGGGCAGCGCCACCGGCTTCGCGCCGACGCCGGTGCCCTTCATCCCCCCGGTCTCGCTGGCCCCGCCCGTGCCGGTGGCGCCGCCCGCCCCGCTGGTGATCGAAGAGCTGCCTCCGGAGGTCGAGATCGTTGACCACCCGGTCGCGCTGGGCGACGACGCGCCGACGTCGACGCTGGTCTTCGGCCTCAAGGGCGGGCCGGTGCCAGATCCGGCGCCGACGGTGCCCGAGCCGTGGGCCGACGCGCCCGCTTCCTCGGCGACGATGTCGTTTCAACAAAGCTCGGGCGAGGAGGTGCCCTGGTCGGTGCCGGCGCCGGCCGCGCCTGCGACCGGGACGATGCAGTTCGCCCGACCCGGTGGGCCCGGCGGCAGTGGCACGATGCAGTTCGCCCGCCCGGCTGAGCCCACGGGCACTGGGACGATGCAGTTCGCGCGGCCCGCGGCGCCTCCCCCGGACGAGGCCGCGCCCGCATTTGGCACGATGCTCTTCGCCAAGCCGTCGGACCTGGCCGCGGCTGCGCCGGTGGATCCCGAGCCGGCCTTCGGCACGATGCTCTTCGCCCAACCTTCCCAGCCCACCGCGGCTCCACCGGTTGCCCCCCCGGGCGGCACGATGGAGTTCGCCCGGCCCTCGGCGATGCCGCTGCCCGAGCCTCCCCGGGCCTCGCCAGCGGCCCCGATGATGTCGCCCTCGCCGATGCCCGACATCCCTGAGGGAGAGTGGGACGCGATCTCCTCGCCCTCGGCGATCTTCGAGCTGCCGATGATCAACCCGCTGCCAGTCAAGCCCGCCGGCGCGGTCAACCCGTACGACCTGATGGCTCCGGGCCCGCCACCGTCCGAGCCGAAGTTCGCTCCCAACGCCACCAGCGCGTGGGATCAGCGCAGCAACCCGGGGATCAAGATCAGCGACATCGCGCCCGGCCTTGGGGCGGCGCTCGATCTGGTCGCCGCCGATCGCCCGCCGGTGTCCAGCCCATCGGGGATCCACAAGCTCGCCGAGGTGAAGACGCTGATCCGGGGAGCAAAGGATTTGCTTGGCCTCGATGATCACACCGGGGCGATGGACC
>JAYVRT010000832.1:0-3879 GCA_043776025.1 Archangiaceae bacterium
CCCTTCTTGAACCACATGTCCGTCGCGCCCTTGGCCCCGGGAGACGCGACCTTCCCGGTCTTGTTGTCGATCTTCAGCTTGATCAGATCCAGGTTCGCAGGCGGGGAGAACTCCGGCTGCGGTCGGCCGTCGAGCGCGACCTTCATGTACCCGACCCACGCCGGCAGCGCCGCGCGTCCGCCGGTCTCGTAGCGGCCGAGCGGATGCGGGTTCAAGTCGTAGCCAACCCACGAGGTGGTGACCAGGTCGCGGGTGAAGCCGGTGAACCAGGCGTCGAACGAGTCGTTGGTCGTCCCGGTCTTGCCCGCCGCCGGCTTGCCCAGCCGCTGCGCCGGCGCCCCGGTGCCCTCGCGGACCACGCCCCGCATCAGGTCGGTGATGATCCAGCCGGTCTCGGGGGTGATCACCTGGACCCCGGGCTCGAACAGCCGCGCGTAGCCGCCAGCCACGCGATCTTGCAGCGAGGCCCAGGCGTCGTCGAACGAGGTGTGGTCCTCCATCGGGCGGCCGAAGCGATCCTCGACCTTGCGCACGAAGTACGTCGGCTTCTTCAGCCCCAGCCGGTTGAAGGTCGCGTAGACGTTGGCGAGCTCGAACGGGTAGACGCAGGAGCTGCCCAGGGCCGCGGAATAGTCGGGGTTGATCGGGGTCGAGAAGCCCAACTCGTGGGCGTACTCGCCGATCTTCTGGATCCCGACGACCTCGTTCTTGTTGCCGAGGTTCTTCGCCAGGGCGATGAACGTCTTCACCGCGGGGATGTTCATCGAGTTGACCAGCGCAGTGCGCAGCACCACTTCGCCGATGAACTCCTCGGAGTAGTTCTCCGGCTTCCAGGTGTTCTGGTGCTCCGGGTCGTGCTCGACGATCGGGCTGTCGACGATGATCGTCGCCTCGGTCCACTCCATCTTCTCGACCGCGGCGGAGTAGACCACCGGCTTGAAGTTCGACCCCGGCTGCCGGCAGGCCTGGAACGCGCGGTTGTACTCGTTGGCGTCGAAGTCGTAGCCGCCGACCATCGCCACCATGTACTGCCGCTGGGGGTCGAGGCTGACCAGCGCCGCCTGCAGCTCGGGCTCCTGCTCCAGCCGCACCAGCACTCCGGACTCGGGGACTTCCTTCGCCGCGCTCTCCGAGTACTGTTCTTTGTCGTCGTAGAGGTCCTTCTTCTCCACCACCCTCACCACCTCGACGTCGCCCACCTTCAGGGCGGCGGAGACCTTGTTGATCAGCACCGCCGGGTAGTACTGCTCGGCGTTGAGCTTGCGGGCCCAGCGCATCCCCAGCAGCGGCAGCTTGGCGATCTGGCCGCCGATGTTGACGTCGGCCGACAGGTCATCGTGGGCGATCGCGGTCACCACCCCGACGTAGAACTTGCCCAGGGTCAGCTTCTCCTCGCCCATCACCTTCTTGCTCTTCTCGATGAACGCGCTGCGCGCCTCGGCGTTGGGCAGCTGCTGCACCGGCCCCCGGAAGCCCTGGCGCTTGTCGACGACGATCAGGTTGGCGAGCACCGCCTCCTGCGCGGCCCGCTGCTTCTCGGAGTCCATCGTGGTGAAGACCTTGAGGCCCTCGTTGAGCAGGCACTTGTTGCCGTAGCGATCGACGACGTTCCGGCGCACCTCTTCGGTGAAGTACGGCGCGAACTCGTGGAAGACGTCCTCCACTGGGTAGACGTGGACCTCTTCCGCCGCCGCCTGGTCGTGCTCGGCCTTGGTGATCATCCCCTCGTCGAACATCCGCTTGAGGACGTAGCGGCGGCGCCGGGTGGCGGCCTCGGGGTGGACGAAGGGCGAGTAGGAGGACGGCGCCTGGGGCAGCCCGGCGATCAGCGCGATCTCTCCCAGCGTCAGGTCCTTCACGTCCTTGCGGTAGTAGTTCTCCGCCGCCGCCTGGACGCCGTAGCTGTGGTGCCCGAGGTAGACGTTGTTCAGGTAGAGATAGAGGATCTCCTCCTTGGTGAGCGCGCCCTCGAGCCTTGTGGCGAGCAGCGCCTCGCGGATCTTCCGCTTCAGGCTCTTCTCCGTCGCCGACTTGTAGCCCTCGGCGGAGATCAACACCGCCTTCGCCGTCTGCTGGGTCAGCGTCGAGCCGCCCTGCACGCTGCCGCGGCCCGTGACCTTCTTCATCACCGTCTTGAACGCGGCGCGGCCGGTGCCGAGCACGTCGACGCCGAAGTGATCGAAGAAGCTCGAGTCCTCGCTGGCGATGAAGGCCTGCACCAGGCGCTTGGGGATCCGCTCGTAGGCGACCACCTTCCGGCGCTCGTTGTAGAACTCGCCCGCGAGCACCGCGTCCTGGGTCACCACCTCGGTGAGAATCGGCGGCCGGTACTGATCGACCTGGGGGATGTCCGGCAGCCCGTCGGAGTACCGCAAGTAGAGGAACCCCGCCACGAAGACGGCCGCGGTCGCCCCGGTGATACCGAGGAACGCCACCGCCTTGAACAGCCGCTTCCACCAGCGCGGCGGCGGCACGTCGACCAGCACCAGGCGGGTCGAAGGCTTGCCGGGGGCGTCAGGGTTTGGGGGAAGTGGGGCTCGCATTCTTGAGTCCGGCTGCGGTCAGTACGTCTACCAGTTCTTGCGGCAAAGGCGACTCCACGACGACCCGCTTCTGGTCCTGGGGGTGGGGAAACTCCAGACGCTCGGAGTGGAGAAAGAGCCGCTTCAGGCCCCACTTGGCCTTTGCCTCGCGGTTGAAGGCGAAGTCCCCATGCTTCCGGTCTCCTGCAACCGGGTGGCCAATGGCGGCGAAGTGGCGGCGGATCTGGTGGGTGCGCCCGGTCTCGATCTGCGCGGCGACGAGGGCCAGGTCGTCCGACTGGCTCAGCACCTTCCAGCGGGTGCGCGCCTCCTGGAGGTTGACGCCGCGGCGCGCCTTCGACTCCGCCGTCTGCTGGTGCTCGGAGAGCGCGAGGTCGATCAGCCCCTCGGGCTTCGCCAGCTTTCCCTTCACCAGCACCAGGTAGCGCTTCTTTGCCTTGCCGTAGGTGAAGACGTCGGTGAAGTGGACCATCGCCGGGCGGCGCTTGGCGACCACCAGGACCCCCGAGGTGTCGCGATCGAGCCGGTGGGCGGGGCTGGCGGCGAAGTCGTTTCTGACGCCCTTGGGGCCCAGGTAGGCCCGCACCAGGTCCACCACCGTGCCGCCGACGATGCCGCTGCCGGTGTGCACCGCCATCCCCGGGGGCTTGTTGAGGACGAGGATCCAGTCGTCCTCGAGGAGGATGTCGAGATCCGCGAGGTTGACCGGAGGGGGCGGCGGCGGAGCGCGCTCGGCGGGCACCCCGGTGAGCTGCTTCTCGTCGCCCCGGATGAAGACGACGTCACCGAGCACCAGCGGCTGCTCCGCCTGGGCGCGCTTGCCGTTCACGCGGATCTTCTTCACCCGGATCATCTTGAAGAGGTGGGAAACCGGCACGTTGGCCAGCTTCTTCCTCAGGAACTTGTCGAGGCGAACACCTACAAAGTCCTCGTCGATGCGAAACTCGAGCACACGCGGCTTTAAGCACCCGCGCCTGTGTCGAGCGAGACACGGGTTTCTGTAGAAGTTTGTGGGTGGCCACGGATAAAAGGCCGGGCCATATGGCCAAGCTTCTCAGCATCGACCAACTCCTCAAGAACGGCTCGAAGGAGTGGAACAACATGCGCAAGGATGGGCGCGTCGCGTTGGATCACACCGGCGCCACCTTCGCCCAGTTGTTCTCCGCCAACGCCGATCTGTCGGGCCTGCTGTTGATCGGCTCCGAGTGGGAAAAGTGTGACCTCTCGAAGGTCTCGTTCCGCGAGGCGGATCTTTCCAACGCGTACTTCCACGGCGGCCGGCTGCAAGACTGCGACTTTCGCGGCGCCAACCTCGAGGGCGCGACCTTCGAGAAGC
>JAYVRT010000833.1:0-3874 GCA_043776025.1 Archangiaceae bacterium
ATCACCCCTTGCAGGGACTTGACCTTCGCCGCGCCACTCCAGAGGACGGCCTCGAGCTTGGTGTTGGTCGCGAGGTAGGTCGGCTCGGCCTTGCTCATGATCGCCACCAGCGCGTCGATGTAGGCGTCGAGCTTGCCCAGCGACAACGGAGGGTACAGCGGCACCGGGACGATTCCGGCCCAGACGGCGCCGAAGAACGTCGGCACGAAGTCCTCGCCGTCCGGCATCACCATCGCCAGCCGGTCGCCCTGCTTCATCCCCTTGCTGCGCAGCCAGGCGCCGCGCCGCATCGCTTCGGTGCGCAGCCCGTCGAACGAGTAATAGAGCTCGGCGCCGTCGCGGCCCAGAAAGGTGAAGCCCTTTGAGGTCAGACCCTTGTTGGCGTCGAGCGCGGCGACCAGGTTCGGGAAGTCGAAGATCTCCATGGGGGACATGGAATACGTTGGAAGAGGAAAACCCGTCAAGCAAACGACCGCTTGCGCAGGGGGTCGCGCAGTTGGCGGCCCATGTCTGCTTCGCATACATTAACCGTTAAAAACCAAACATTTGGTTGTGACCGTGACCAAGAATGCCGAGCCCGCTGCGCATCGCAGTGAGCCGATTGTTGCTCAAAAAAGCACGATTCACGGGTCAGCTGCGGTTGGGAGAAGTGACCAGCGCCCCCAAACGGCAAAAGGCCGAGTTCTAAGGGTATGAAATATAAGGATAGCAAAATGAGCAACATATTGCTCGGTTTGACAGGTGATAGGCAGCTTCTCTACAAGGCCCCACACGATGGCGACAGCAGCCAAGAAGCGGCCGACGCCGACCGAGACTCCGCGCTTCGCGGTGCGTGCGCCGGACGTGTCGATTGAGGAGGTCCGCACCCCCGCCCAGCGCGAGGAGTTTGCCCGCTTCCCCATCGACCACTACGCCGGCGATCAGAACTTCGTCCCGCCGATCGTGGCCGAGCGCCGGGACTTCATCGATGCCACGGTCAACCCCTTCTTCCAGCACGCCCGGGGCGCCTTCTTTCTCGCGAAGCGGCACGGAAAGGTCGTGGGCCGAATCGCCGCGGTCAACGACGCCCGCTACAACCACTTCCACGACACCGACATCGGCTTCTTCGGGATGTTCGAGTCCCAAAACGACCCGGGGATCGCCGCCGGGCTGTTCGAGGCCGCGGGGAAGTGGATTCGCGGCACCGGCCCGAAGTCGATGATGGGGCCGCTGAACCTGTCGTTCCACCACGACATCGGGGTGTTGATCGACGGCTTTGACCGGCCGCCCTCGATGATGATGCCGTACAACCCGCGCTACTACGCGCGGCTGTTCGAGGCGAACGGGTTCTCCAAGTCGAAGGACCTGTGGAGCTACGAGCTGCTCGCCGGTGACCCGATGCCGGAGAAGGTGGTGCGCTTCGCCGAGCGGGTTCGCACCGCCGGGGGAATCACCATTCGACGCATCGACCTTCGAGACGAGGACGGCGAGCGCCGGAAGATCAAGAGCATCTACGACTCGATGCTCAAGCCGGGGTGGGGCTTCGCGCCGATCTCCGACGCGGAGTTCGAGTCGGCGGTGAGCCGGATTCGCCCGCTGATCGCGATGCGCCCCGAGCTGTGCCTCGTCGCCGAGGCGAACGGCGAGGCGGTCGGCTTCGGCATCACCGTGCCCGACACCAACCCCGCCCAGAAGGCGACCGGCGGGTACCTCTCGCGCTTCGGGCTGCCGGTGGGCCTGGCCAAGATGCTCTGGGCGGCGCGGAAGATCGACCGCCTGAGGGTGCTGCTGTTCGGGATCAAGCAGGGCTGGCGCCGCCGCGGCATCGACGCGCTGCTCGCGGTGGAGACGATGCAGCAGGCGCGCAAGCTGGGCTACGTCGCCGGCGAGCTGGGGTGGACGGTGGAGGACGACAAGCTGATCAACCGCACCATCCAGGCCACCGGAGCGCGGCGAATCAAGACCTACAGGATTTATCAACGCGAAATCTGAGCCGCCTGCGGGGAAGGCGTGCGATAGCGGGCCGGTGAATTCTCCCACCGAACGCCGCATCGCGCTCTTCATCGACTTCGAGAACCTGGTCACCAACACCGGGATCACCGCGTCGAACTTCGATCTCCAGCCCGCGCTCGATCGCCTGCTCGAGAAGGGCAAGGTCATCTTCCGCCGCGCCTACTGCGACTGGTCGCGGTTCAAGGACGCAAAGAGCCACCTGCACGAGTTCGGCGTCGAGCTGGTCGACGTGCCGCCTTCCACCCGCGCCGGGAAGAACAGCGCCGACATGCGGCTGGTGATCGACGCGCTCGAGCTCTGCTACGCCCGCGAGCACATCAACACCTTTGTCATCGCCTCCGGCGACAGCGACTTCTGCCCGCTGGCTTACAAGCTGCGCGAGAACGACCGCTTCGTCATCGGACTGGCGGTGAAGGAGGCGACCTCGCCCTTCTTCGTCAAGGCCTGCGACGAGTTCATCTACCTCAAGGGCCAGGGTCGCGGAGACGATCGCAGCGCCCGGCCCTCGCCGCGGGGACGCCCGGAGAAGCAGGCTCCGTCGACCTCGGCCTCGGCTGCACCCGCGTCGGAGTCCGGGCCGAAGAAGCCGCGGGTGGTGCCGGTGATCGCCCGCGAGGTGGTCTCGAACCTGCTCTCTCGCGCCACCGGGCCGCTCAACCCATCGCTGATCAAAGAGACGATCGTCCGCAAGGAGCCCGACTTCGACGAGCGCGACCACGGCTTCTCCACCTTCTCGCGCATGCTCGAGGCGATGGAGAAGGAAGGCCTGCTCAAGCGCCAGCAGCAGGGCCGCCAGTGGTACGTCGTCGCCCATGACGCGCCCGCCGACGCCAAGGGCCATGAGCCCGACGCGATCGCCGAGGGTGGCGCCTCGGGGCACGACGAAGAGGTCATCCCCGATCCCGAGGACGACGACCTCGCTTTGTAGTCGCGGGGCCCCGGACTCACCACGGGCGTGGGCCCGAAGTCGGGCCGTCCGGAGCGGCGAGGACTGTGCCCGCGGCGCGACCCCTTCAGGTCGTCGGAGCGCTCAGGGCGTGACGACCGGCGTCAGCTCCCACTGGGCGCTGGAGATCTGGGTGCCGATGGTGACATCGACGTAACCATCGGCAGCCGAGCCGTCCGACTTGAGCACCAACAGCTTGTCGGCCGGCACCGGCCACCAGTTCACCGTGTTCTGCAGGGTGAAGGGCTCCGTCGCCGAGGTGTTGCACTGAATCGTCCCGCTGAAGGTTCCGGACGCCTGGCCGTTGGGGATGTAGCTGATGTCGAAGAGGAGGATCACCCCGTCCGTGGGCGTCAGGTCCTGGGTAAACGTTGCGTGGGTGTTGCAGCCGTTGGAGACGACGTCCCACGAGGCGGTAATCGAGCTCGGCGCCGCGACCTGGTACATCTCTTTGGCGGTGTCGTAGGCGAACTTCACCGAGGCGGCGGTGGTGACCTTCACGCCCATGTTGAGGTCGTGCTGGGTGGAGATGATCGTCCCCACCAGCGGGGGGTGGGCGTCGATGAAGATGTTCGAGAGCAGAACCGTCTTGCGCCGGGTGGACTTCTCCACCGCGTTCGCGGAAACCGAGACCGGGTTCTGCGTCGGAGCGAGGCCCGGGGCAGTGTAGGTCGCGGTGTTCTCGCTGGTGACCTTGATCGTTCCGACGTTGGAATTGCCGTTGTTGACGCCATTGGCAGTCCATTGATCGACCGTAAAGAAGTCGGGATCCGGGCGGCACTTGAAGATCAGCTCGGCCAGCTCGTCGTTGCCCGGCACGGTGTTGCTGCAGTTGTTGACCACCAGGTCCACGGACCCGCCGGCCTTGATCAGCGCCATTCCAGGGCGCAGTTGCCAGCCCTGCACCAGCGACCAGTCGGAGAAGTGGGTGGTGGT
>JAYVRT010000834.1:0-13759 GCA_043776025.1 Archangiaceae bacterium
ACAGCCGCTCCTGCACCTGGAGCGCCGCGAGGAAGTTGCAGCCGCTGGAGATCCCCACCCCCAGGCCGAGCTCGCTCGCGAGCTTCTGCGCCATCAGGATCGCGTCGCCGTCGTCGATCGCGATCACCTCGTCGAGCTCATCGAGCTTGACGATCGCCGGGATGAACTCGTCGCTGATGCCCTGAATCCGGTGCTTGCCGACCTTGTGGCCGGTGGAGAGCGTGGGGGAGTTGGCCGGCTCCACCGGGTGCAGCTTCACCCGCGGCTTGAGCTTTCGCAGGTGGCGCCCGACACCCATGATCGTCCCCCCGGTGCCGACCCCAGCGGTGAACGCGTCGGGGGTCAGCCCCTGCGCCCTCAGCTGCAGCCAGATCTCCGGCCCGGTGGTGAGCTCGTGGACCTCGCAGTTCTCTTCGTTCTGGAACTGCCGCGGGAGGAACGCGCCCGAAGTCCTCACCGCCAGCTCTTCGGCGAGGCGAATCGACCCGAGGAAGCCGCCTTCTTCCTTCGAGACGAGGCGGATCGTGGCTCCATAGGAACGGATCAGCGCCTTGCGCTCTTCGCTCATCCAGTCAGGCATGAAGATCGTCACCGGGTGGCCCACCGCGCGGCCGACCGCGGCGAAGGCGATGCCGGTGTTGCCCGAGGTGGCCTCGATGATCAGCCCGCCCGGCTTCAGGTGGCCGCCCTCGATCGCCCGCCGAATGATGTGCAGCGCCATCCGGTCTTTGATCGAGCCGGTGAGGTTCATGTGCTCGGCCTTGGCGAAGATCCGCCGCGGCGCGCCGTCCACCTCGCAGTCGATCGCGAGGATCGGCGTGTTGCTGATCAACACCCGCAGGCCGCGCACCCGGTCGAGCTCCGTGGGCACCGTGGGGTCGAGGAGCATCGCCGTCCCTCGTTAGCACCGCGGGCCGCCTTCGTCGTGGGCCGCGGGAAGGGCCGCAGTGCCCAAGCGAATGGCAAACATCAGCCGCCGCTCTCGCAAGGCCCGGGCGGAGTGGTAATCATTGGGAAGTGATTCGTCCCTGGTCGGTGGTCTGGCTGATTTCCTTTGCGAGCTGTCTCCCGCAGGTCGGCGCCCGGGTGGGTGACGACGCTGGTGCGACAGGCGGGGGCGGAACCGGCGGAATGGGCGGCAGCGGCGGTGGAAGCGTGGCCCCGACCTGCAACGACAAGGCCCGCAACGGGGACGAATCGGACGTCGACTGCGGTGGCAGCTGCAGCCCCTGTCCCAACGCCGGGCTGTGCGGCACCTCGCTCGACTGCGCGTCCGGCGTCTGCGTCACCGGTCACTGCGTCACACCCTCGTTCGCCTGCGGGGCCTTCTCCGGCTGCACCAACTTCCTCGACGGGACGGCGCCGGGCGCGGCGCGGACGATTCAGTTTCCCTCAGGAAACGAACGCTACGTCCCAGCCTGCCTCAAGGTCCGCTTCGGCCAGACCGTGACTTTCGTCGGCGGCGACTTCAGCGTTCACCCGCTGACGCACGCCTGCCGTCCTGCGTCCTCTCCGTCGCTCGACAGCAGCTCGGGGCAGACGTTCTCCGTCACCTTCGACAGCGCCCTGGGCGTCTACGGCTACTACTGCGCCCAGCACGGGTCGATTACCGGCGCGGGGATGTCGGGGGCGATCGAGGTCGTCCGCTGAGCGCGCACGTCACGCTTCCGGGCTGTCCGCAATGCGGGGTCGTCCCGGCGCCGAACACGGTCGTGTGCCCCAACGACGGGTACGAGCTGGTGCCGGCGGCCACCGACCCGTTGATTGGCCAGACGATTGGTACGTACAGGGTGATCCAGCGGCTCGGCGTTGGCGGCATGGGAGCCGTCTACGAGGCGGTGGAGACCAACATCGACAAGCGGGTGGTGCTGAAGATCGTCCACCCCCACCTGAGCAACGACCCCCGGCTCCCCTCGCTGCTCGCCGAGGCGAAGGCGGTCAACGCCATCGGAGACGAGGGCATCGTCGACATTCACGGGTTCGGCACGCTGCCCGACGGGCGCTCGTACCTGGTGATGGAGCTGCTCGAGGGCGAGCTGCTCGAAGCGCGGCTGAGGGCGAAGGGGCGGCTGGATCTCAAGGAGGTGCTCGACCTCGCGGCGCCGCTGCTCCAGGCGCTCGAGGCGGCGCACTCCGCCGGCTTCGTCCACCGGGACATCAAGACCGGAAACGTGTTCGTCGTCCGCCGGGCCCACCGGCAGCCGTTTCCCAAGCTGCTCGACTTCGGCATCGCCCACCGCACCACGGCGCACTCGGCGATGGCGCTGGGGACGCCCGACTACGTCGCCCCGGAGCAGGCAGCCAACCGCAACGTCGGGCCCAAGGCCGATCTCTACGCCTTTGGCTGCATGCTCTTCGAGCTGCTCACCGGCCAGCTGCCCTTCGTCGGAACCGACGGCGACGAGGTCGTGCGGCTGCACCAGACCGCCCCGCGTCCCTCGGTGCGCGCGCTGCGGCCCGAGCTGCCCGAGGCGATCGACGCGCTGGTGCTTTCGCTGATGCAGATCGAGCCCGCCGCCCGGCCCGCCTCGGCGGCGACGGTGCGGCACCAGGTGCTCGAGCTGCGCTCGACGCTCGAGCCGCAGAAGCGGCGGGTCTGGCCCCTGGCGCTCGCCGCGGCGATCGCGCTCGGCACGGCCGGCACGGTGGCGCTCTGGCGGTCCGGCACGGGCACCGCGACCCCGGCGGCGGATGATCAGGTCGCCCTCGCCGCGGCGAAGGCGGCCCGCGACGTCGAGGCTGCGCTGGAGGCAAAGGCGCCCGCGGCGCTCGACAAGCTGCTCGCAGCCGAGGCGGCGTTTCCCGGTCGGAGCGAGTGGGTCGCCCTGGGCGGCCGGCTCGCGGCGGCGCTGAGGGTGGAGATCCAACAGGCGCTCGCCGCCGACGACGCCGACCGTGCGATCGGGCAGCTGGGCGCATTGGCGAAGCTCGGTCCGCTGAGCGCCGACGAGCCGCTGAAGCTGCAGGCGACGCGCCTGTCCTTCGCGCTCCACCACGGGATGGCGCACGTCGGTGACGTCTTCGTCGACCGCTACGAATACCCGAACCACGAGGGCACGCCGCCGGTCACCGGGGTCGACTGGCCCGACGCGGTGAAGCTGTGTGAGCGGGCGGGCAAGCACCTGTGCACCGAGGAGGAGTGGCAGACCGCGTGTGCCGGGCCCCAGCACCTGAAGTTCCCCTATGGCCCGAGCCTGGAGAAAGGGCGGTGTCTGTCGAAGAAGCCGAAGGTCAAGGCGCCGGTGGTCGCCGGGTCGTTCAAGCGGTGCGCGGGCGCCGCCGGGGTCTTCGACCTGTCGGGCAACGTCGCCGAGTGGACGGCGTCGGCGGTGCGCGAGGGCGAGCCCCAGCGAATCATCCGCGGCGGCTCCTTCGCCCAGAGCGACGCCAAGCTCGCGTGTGATGCCCGCGACTACCTGTTGCCCGGGCAAGGCGGCGCGCCGCACCTCGGCCTGCGCTGCTGCCTGTAGTTCTTGCGCAAAGGGCGCAGGCGGAAAAGCCGGGCGCAACTCCTGCGTCGTTTCAACGGCTGATCCCCGGCAATGGCTGGCACGGCCCTCGCAACTCTTGCGGGGGCGGGGGTGGGGTTCGCCTCTGCAGGGGAGAGCCTGCCGATGACGATGCTCCTGAACGAGGCGCGCAAGCTGCGCTGTATTCGCGACGTGATGGTCTCGGGCCCCTACTCGGTCCAGGACGAACACCCGCTGGTGATCGCCGAGCGGCTGATGGAGGACAAGGGCATCCGGCACCTGCCGGTGTTCCGGCAGCGCAAGTTGATCGGCGTGCTCAGCGAGCGCGACCTGCTCAGCGCGATCCACCACGACGCGTCGAAGGAGGGCACGGTGGGCTCGGCCCTGCTGGCGCCGCCGATCGTCGCCGCGCCGGAGGACCTGCTGTGCGAGGTGGTCCGCCGGCTGGCGGAGGTGCGCGCCGACGTCGCCTGCATCGTCGACCGCGACCGGCTGGTCGGCGTCTTCACCACCATCGACGCGCTCAGGGTCCTCGCGGAGCTCCTCGAGGCCGATCGTCCGGCGGCAGTTCCGGGGTAAGGCCGCTCAGGGGCGCGGCGGCCCGGGGAAGAACGCCCGGGTCCGGCGCAGGTAGTCGTCGTACCCCGGCCGCCCGGCCATGCCCTTCTCCAGCAGCGTCACCCCGCTGACCCGCATCAGCAGGGTGCTCATCAGCAGCGGGCTGATGACCGTCCACCCCCCCCCGCTGCCGGCGGCGATCGCGAACAGCCCCCACCAGGTGACGAAGTCGCCGAAGTAGTTCGGGTGCCTCGTGTACCGCCACAAGCCCTGGTCCATCACCTTGCCCTTGTTCTCGGGGCGGGACTTGAAGCGGGCCAGCTGCAGATCTCCCAGCGACTCGAAGCCGACCCCGAAGAGCACCGCCGCGGCGCCGGCGAAGTCGAACGGTCCGAGCGCGCCGGGCGCGGCGATCGCCCACTGCACCGGCAGACAGATGAGCCACATCAACGCGCCCTGCAGCCCGAAGACGATGAACAGCGAGCGCAGCGGCCAGGAGTCGCCGTGTCGGGCGCGCATCGCGACGTAGCGCGCGTCCTCGGGCCGGGCGTGGTTGCGCCAGAAGAGGTAGCCAGCCAGCCGCAGCCCCCAAAGCGTCACCAGCCCGACGACGAGCCAAGTCCTGGGACCGCCGCCCTCGCCGCCCTCGCCGACGAGCGCGGTGAGCCAGGCGACGGCGACGAAGCCGAGGCCCCAGAAGATGTCGACGATCGACGCGTCGCGCAGCTTGAGCGACAGCACCCAGAGGGCGACCATCGCCCCGGCAATCGCGACCGCGCTGAGGGCCCAGGCGTTCATCGAAAGCCACTGTACGTCCGAAGAAGCCGTGCTGTTTCAGTCCGTGGCGTTCCGCAGGTGAAGTTCGGCCGGGGACCAAGTAGGTACCCGCTGGGCTTTTTTGAAGAACGGGGGACGCCTTTGGTCGCCATCGCTGCTCTGCTCGCTGTCTCCTGTGCGGTTGCTCCGCCGCCGCCGCCCCATGTCGGGCTCTCTGATTTTCAGGCCCCGGAGAAGCTGAAGCCGCTTGCGGGCGCCGTCTCCGGCCTGGTGGCGAACGAGCTGCAGCGGATGGGCGCGTTCAAGGTGACCACGCCGAGCCAGGTGCGGGAGATGCTCTCGCTCGATCGCCAGCAGCAGTTGCTCGGCTGCAGCGACGACAGCTGCCTCTCGGGGGTCGCGCTCGACCTTGGCTTTGACTACCTCATCACCGGCACGCTGAGCTCGCTCGCCAGCGCCCGGGGGCCGAGCCGGCTGTCGCTCGAGCTGGTGCTCCTCGACCGCCAGACCCGCGCGCGCGCCGGCTCCGAGGTGATCGACGCGGCGGACGAGGCCGAGCTGATGGCCCACGTCGCCTCTTCGGTGGCGAAGCTGGTGAGCGGGCTGCTCAAGGCGCGCTCGGGCAGCCTGGTGGTCCGCTCAACGGAGACGGGTTCGGTGCTCAAGGTGGATGAGGTGGTGGTCGGCACCACGCCGCTGCAGGGGCGGCTCGCGCTCGCCGCTGGGCCGCACTACCTGAAGCTGGAGAAGGACGGCTTCGTCTCCTGGCAGAAGGAGGTGCGGATCGTCCCCGACGAGCTGACCGAGGAGTCCGCGCGGCTGGTGCCCAGCCCCGACTTCATCGCCGCCTACGAGTCGAAACAGACCAAGCTGCGCGTCGGTGCCTCGGCCGCCACCGGCCTCGCCGCCGCCTCGGTGGTGACCGCGATCGCTTTCGAGACGCGGTCCGCCTCGCTCTACGGCTCGAAGGACGGCGCCGGCTCTTTCCTCGAGCTGCGTCAGAGAGTCGCGGCGGGAGACGACTCGGCGCGGGAGCCGATGGAGGCGGTGAAGGCGCAGATCAACACCAGCCAGACGATCACCGGCGTCTTCATCGGCATCGCCGTTGCCGGCGCGGTGGGCGCGGGCGCGCTCTGGCTCCTCGGCGACGATCCGGGCCGCTACGGCGCCTACCGCGACGTCGGCCTGAAGGCGGGTCTCGCGCCGTTGCCGGGCGGCGGCTTCGCCTCCCTCATGGGGCAGTGGTGATGGGTCGGTCGCTTCGCACGCTGTTGGCCTTGACGCTGCTCGGCGGCTGCTCGCGGGATCTGACGACTCCGCCGCCGGCTCCGCCCGGCCGCATCTCGGGCCGCGTCGTCTACGCCATTCCCGGGCGCTCCGACGCCAGGCCCGCCGGGGGCGCGGTCGTCTCGCTGCTCGGCTCGGGGCTGTCGACCACCACCAACCAGGCCGGCACCTTCAGCCTCTCGCCGCTGGATGACACCACTGGCTTGCTGCTGTTCGCCTTCGACGCCGACGGCGACGGCACCATCGACCGGCAGAAGGTCGAGCAGCTGTCTGACTGGAAGACCGGGCCGCACCGCCAGGTTCAGATGGGCGACGTCGCGCTCGGCGAGAACGCGTCGGTGCACGGGAGGGTGCTGCTGGCCAACGTGATGAGCCACACCGGCCTGGGCGGCTCGGCGATCTTCGTCCCCGAGGGGCCGTTCGCGGCCTACACCGCGGACGACGGCTCTTTCCTGCTGCCGAACCTCCCCGAAGGGCCGCTGGAGTTCTACGTCTTCCACGCCGGCTACGAGCCGAAGTCGCTGGGCACGGTCACTTTGCGGGCGGGCGAGGACTACTCGTTTCGCGACGCGGTGCTCGCCGTCAGCACCGAGCCGACGGTGCCAGGCACCCTCGTCGGCAGCCTGCTCTTTTCCCCGGCGCAGACGGCCAAGGGCGATTCCGCGGTGTCGATCGACGTCACCGGGCAGCCGCCGGTCGTCGGGGTCGTCGCCGAGGACCTCGGCTTTCGCTTCACCGCGGTGCCGCCGGGCCTCTACACGCTGACCGCGTCGCGCACCGGCTACACCCGGACCCGCGTGCCCAACGTGCTGGTGCTGCCGGCGAAGGAAGCGAGCATCGGCATCGTCCTGCTCACCAACGCGCCTGAGCCCGACGCGGGCCAGCCGCCGGTGGAAGACGCTGGCACCGACGGGGGAAAGGACGCGGGCACCGATGGTGGCGTCGACGGCGGACCTTGCGGTGGAGCGGCCTGCAGCGTTTGCCTCAGCAACGCCCAGTGCACCTCGACCCAGTGGTGTGACCAAGGGTTCTGCGCGCCGCAGTGCACCGGCGCCTCGGGCTGCAGCAATGGCCGGGGGTGCGACAGCGTCACCCGCACCTGCGTCACGCTCTGTGGCGCGGGCTGCGCGGCGGGGCAGGTCTGCGAGGCGGCCTCGAACATCTGCCGCGTCGCCTGCGACCTCGCTTTCCCCTGCGCGGCGGGCTTCAAGTGCGACGTGCAGAACCGCTGCGTCCCGGAGTGCGCAGTGCAGGCCGACTGCGCCAGCGCTTTCCTGTCCTGCGTCGGCGGGCAGTGCGTGCCGAACGGGCAGTGCGCCGACGACCGAGACTGCTCGATCGATCGCCTCTGCTTGCTGGGAAGCTGCGTCGCCCGGCCGACGGCCCGCATCGATGGTGGGTCGAGTCCCTTCGTCTGCGCCAACGCCTGCCAGTGCCGGCTCGGCGAGACCTGCGCGGCGGGGCTCTGCCTGAGCGAGCCGACGCCGACCCGGTTCTTGAAGAGCGATGGCGGCGGCGACGGGACGTCGATTCAGACGGCCTCGAGCGACCTGGCTGGCCTGCTCGCAGACGCCGGGCAGAACACCGTGCTGGCGCTGCGCAAGGGCGACGTCTTCGGCAACGAGCTCGGCTTCGACGTGGCCGAGGCGAAGGTGACGCTCGCCGGTGGCTACGAGGAGTGCTCCGCCAACCGCTGGGTCCGGGGAGAGACGGGTCGCACCACGCTGGCGGCGGACGCCGGCAGCGTCCTCCGGGTGGTGGGCAGCGTCGCACTTCCGCTGGCCGCCGTCCGCCTGCGCAACCTCACCCTCCAGCCGGGCACCGACAGCTCATGTTACGACGACCTGCTCACCGCGACCGACACCATCGTGCTCCAGGTCGAACGGATCGACGGGGCGCTGCGAGCGACGAACAGCTGCGCCGGCGCCGGGGAGAACGCGCTGCTCAACTGCACCAATTGCAACCAGGCGGCGATCTCCAACGTCACGCTCCGGGCATCGCCCCAACGCACCAACCAGGTGACCGTGGTGCGCTTTGCCACCTCGAACGGGACCATCACCGCGGCCAGCGCCGACCCGCAGCCGGGGCCGCACTACAGCTTCACGCTCGTCGAAAACACGAACCAGAACGGTCCGGTCGAAGTCAAAGGGTGCTCGATGCCAACGATTACCGTCATCGTGAACCTCTATGGCATCGACAACTTCAGCTGCCTGCATCAGTCGGTGCTGGTGGAGGGAAACAACCTCGCGTGGGGGCTCTCTACCAGCCCCAACTACGGGCACTTCGCGGTGTCGCTGAGCAGCTGCTACGACGCGACGGTCCGCGGGAACGTGATCGACGGGTCGGCGGTCAATGGCACCGTCAATTCCTCCAACCACGGGGTGTTTCTCTCGGCGTCCGCCGGAGTTCTCGAGAACAATACGATCAAGCTCCCGCGAACCTCGGCGACCTCCACGATCATCGGGATCTCCTCCGCGTCGAGCTACGGCCAGACGACGATCCGCAACAACCAAATCCTCGGCGGCCTGAGCCATGGGGACCTCTATGGAGTCTGGCTGGTGACGCTCGGCACCGGGCCGACCACGCTCACGGGCAACACCATCGACATCGGCCCGACGGTGTCGGGGATTGGGGTGAACGCCAACAACGTCGTGCCGGCCGCGGGGCTGAGGCTGATCGACAACTTCATCCGGGTCACCGGCGACGGGATCTGCTCAGGCGATGTGATCGGCGTCGAGCTCTACAACCAGAGCAGCGCGCTCCTCGAGCGAGACCGGATCTTCGCCTCTGGCGCGCAGAGGAGCCGCGCGATCGATGTGTTCGCCGCCACCAACACGCCGATCGAGGTGTACTCGAGCCATTTGTTCGCCGGGACCTCGGTCTGCGCCGGGACCTCGGCGGCGATTCAGATCTACAGCGCGAATTCCATCTACCTCAACGGCAACACCCTCGACGCCGAGGTCGACCCGGCCTTCACCGCCATCTCCTCGGGGATTCAGTGCGACACCGGGCAGGTGTTCGGCGACGCCAACGTGTTCGGAGGAGGAAACGCGCCCAGTCACCGGGCGGTGCGAGAGATTCCGTTCGCCGGCACCTGTTACGCGCAAGCGAATTTCACCCGCAACTACTTCTGGCACAGCCATCCCTCGACTCCGATGGAATCGGGGGACTTTGGCCTGACCCTCGCCAATGCGCTGCCGGGGGTCATCGGCCCCTCCGGCAACCTGAACGCCCAGAACACCTCGCCGTTCGAGTCCGCGCAGCCGACCTTGCCCGACGGAGGGCCGCTGCCCCGCCATCGGCTCGCGGCGGGTTCACTGGCGGTTGATCGCGGCGGCCTGCCCAGGCGCGTCGACGGCTCGGACGTCGTGTTGGATCTCGACCGCCGTCCGCGTGACGCGGGGATGAGCGCAGACCTCGGGTGTTGCGAGCGGAACTGACCTGGCGGCGGCGCCGCACCGCGAGACCGAGCGCCGCGAGCAAGAACCAGGCTGGGGACGCCGGCGACCCAGCGCAGCCGCAGCCGACGGAGTACACGTCCGGCGCTCCGCTTCCGCCGTCGGTCGAGCCCGCATCCCCAGCGCCCGCGTCGACCGCTCCGCCGTCCGCCACACCACCGTCGCCCGCGCCGGCGTCGGACATCCCCGCGTCGGCTCCGCCGTCGGCGTTGCCGGCGTCGAGACCCCCGCCGCCATCGCTGGGCCCCGCATCGGCGTTGCCCCCGTCCATCGCGCCACCGTCGGCCCCCGCGTCGGCCGCGCCAGCGTCGCTTCCCGCGTCCGAGCCGGCGTCGATTGCCCCTGCGGCGACGGTGACGAACACGGGGTCCGGCGGGGAGGACAGCGTGCCGTCTGTCACCACCAGGGTGAACGAGAGCACGGTGGCGGCGGCTACCACCGGCGCGGTGAACGTCGGGCTGAGCGACGACGTCGAGCTGAGCGTCACCGCCGGCCCCGCGACCTGGGCCCACGTCACCCCGACGATCGCGTCGCCGTTCGGATCGGTGCCTGCGCCGGAGAGCATCGTCATCGCTCCCGAGGCGACTGCGAAGTCCGAGCCGGCGTTGGCCACCGGGGGATCGTTGATGGTGTTGTTCACCGTCACCGAGACGCTCGCAGAGGTGTTCGACGTCGGGTCGGCGCCGGTGCAGACGAACTTCAGCGGAGTGGAGACGAACACCGATGGGCTGGTGAAGGACGGCGTCATCGAGGCCGGGTTGGACAGGGTCACCGCGGGCCCAAGCACCTGGGTCCACGCGACGGTGACGGGGTCTGCGTCGGGGTCGACCACGCTCCCACCGAGCGTCACGGTCACGTTTTCCCCGACGGTCTGGTCCGGCCCGGCGTCGACCACCGGTGGTTGGTTGAACCTCAGCAGCCAGCTGCTGTTGGTGTAGGTGGTGCCCGCGGTCCGGCCGGCGAAGAAGACGATTCCGTTGAGAACCGGCGAGTAGCTGGCGGCTGCGTCGGAGAGGTTGCCCGGGTTCACGGCCGGGGCGTGGCTCGTCCAGACCTTGTTCGAGAGATCGAAGCTGAAGAGCCCTCCCGTCGGGCCGGCTGAAATCTGGCCTCCATAGAGCACCAACTGCTTCAGGTTCGGATCCCAGGCGCAGGCAGAGAAGCCGCGCGCGCTCGGCGGCGTCCCGGCGACGGTGACCGGGTTCCAGTTTCCGCCGTCTGGGCTGAAGGTCCAGGTGTCGGCGAGGTCGGACGCGCCTTCCCCGCCGAACATCAACACCTGCTGGTGGTCCGGATCCCACGCCGAGCACACTGCACCGCGTACCGCCGGAGGCGCGGTGACGGACAGCTGCGACCACGTCACCCCTCCGTCGCCGACGTCGAGCGTCCAGGTGTCGTTGACGTGGGTGTTGGCGAAGATGCTCGTCCGGCCGCCGAAGTAGACGAACTTCCCCAGTGGCGGGATCCATTGGAGCAGCGCGTCGACGCGCGCCGACGGACGGTTCCCCGGAAGGGCCGGCGTCGACTCAGCGAGCGAGCTGCCCTGGAGCAGGTACACCGAGTCCTGAACGGTGAATCCGTTGGCGCCGCTGACGATGACGAAGACGTCGTGCACCGGGTCGTAGCCGAGCGAATGACGTTCGCGGCCGGGGATGGTGGAGACGACGCTCGCCCATGCATTGGCCTGCGGGTTGAGGGCGACGAGATCCGCGAGCGTGGCGGCGTTGAAGCCGCCGTACGTGAGATAGACCTCGGGCACTCCAGGCCGCACCGCCACGCCAGACGAGCGGCGACCGCCCGGAGGGCTCGTGGGGCTCAGGTTGGTGAACGTCGGTCCCGCGAACGCTGACGTTGCCGCCAACGCGATGGCGAGGAAGTGACGCACCGAGCCGATCTTAAGCCGGTTCGGGCCGCCCCGAGAGGGTCGCGGTGTCGGTGGATGGCATCGTCTTCGTCACCAACCGCGGCTCGCGCTGGCTTCCGATGCGCTCAGGGAGGCGGGCTGGGACCTGCTGCCCCAGTGGAATCCGCGATCGCTCGCCGTGACGGGAGAGCTCGCGACGCGACTCGAGCCCGGCGAGCCTCCCGAGGTTTCAGCACGGTGCTCCTCGGGGCGGGGCCGGTCGCGGGCCCGGCGGAGAGACCCAGCTTCGGCTCGGCGGCGAACGCGGTACCGAGTCCAAACGCGAGGATCGCGACGAGGGCGGAGCGGGCAGTGAGCATCGGAAGGCAATAGCCAAAGCCCGCCGCGGTTCGAGTCCCGCCGCAGGCGCGCTCACCTGAACGGGCAGCGCTCAGCGCACCGAGGCCGCGGTGAACTCGGCGTGGCATTGCTTGTCGCCGCTCATCACCACTGTCGTGCACCAACCGGTACCGCTGCAGCCACCGGTCCACGTGATGTCGTAGGCCTGCGCCGGCTGCGCGGGCTCCGTGGCGCACAGTTGTACGCTCGCGCCGACCGCGAACCCCGCCGAGAACCCGTTGTTGGACGGCCCGTAGTTGATCCCCGGCGGGGTGCTCGTGATGGTGCCGAAGTACGGCCCCTGGAGGACGGTGAGGAAGTGCGTGGTCGGCGGATTGGGATTGGTTCCGCCGCCTCCGCTGCCTCCGCCGCTGCCAGACGCGAAGCCGAGCGCGCAGCCATGCGTGCAGTTGTTTTGCCAGACAGGGCTGCTGCCCGTGGCTCCGAAGGAGAAGGGGATCCCGATGCCCGCGGTCCAGGGGACGAAGGCCTTCGTCAGCGCGCCCGCCGCGGTCAGCGCACCGCTGGTGGCGTTCACCTTGAACGCGGACAGTCCCTGTTGGACGTCGACGGCATAGACGAAATCGCCCTGGGGTTCGGCGACGACCGCCATCGGTCCGCTGCAGCCACCTCCGGGACAGGACGTCAGCACCCCGTTCGCCAGCGCGAGTGCGCCGGTGCTCGGGTCGATCTGGTACGCCTGCAGGTTGAGGCTCAGCGACGGCGCCTGCCGGCCGACGAACAGGAACCGGCCCTGTCCATCGATCGCGAGCGACGTCGGCTTGCTGAGCACTGTGATCGGACCCAGCGCCGTCAGCGCACCCGTGGTCGCGTTGATGCTGTAGGCGAGCACCTCGTTGGTCGAAAGGCAGGTGACGTAGGCAAACTTGTTGTTGGGGTCGACGGCGATCGACCACGGGGTGCTTCCCAACACGCCCGCCGGTGCGCCGCTCAGCGGCCCGACCAGCGCTCCCGTGGTGGCGTTGACGGAGTAGACCTTCACCTGGCTGGAGAACGAGTTGGCGCTCGACGAGCCGGAGAACAACACGTAGGCCAGCGTGCCGAGGCGGTTGAAGGACATGCCCACCGGTTGCGCGCCCGCACCACTGATCGCCGTCGGAGAGAGGGTCAACGCCCCGTTGGCTCCGTCGATGGTGAACAGGCTGATGTCGCCCCCTGCGTTGTTGCTGACGCTGCCGAAGTTGATCGCATAGAGGAATCTTCCCGAGGGGTGAATCACCGGCATCGTCGGCTGAAAGCCGATCGCGGCGCCGGTGGACACCGACGAAGTCGCCGGTCCGGCGATCTGCCCGGTGATGGGGTTGAGTTGGTAGACGGCGATGCTGTTGGGGGCGATTGCGTTGACGGTCGTGCTCCCGGCGTTGGCGACGAACAAGAAGCGACGCGACGGATGCGCCACCACCGAGGTCGGCGAGTCGCCGGTGACGGCGGTGCTGGTGGGGCCTGTCAGCCCGCCGGTGGTCACGTTGATTCGGTACGATCCAACGCCGGAGGAAGTGGAGGCGCCGGCGGCCTGCAGCGCATACACGTTGCGCGGGCGAGCCGAGGAGTACGCCGCCATCACCCAAGAAAAGCTGCTCACCGTCGCCACCAGCTTGTTGCCGTCGACGGTCGTTGGGATCGCCGCGAAGCTACCGCCCACCTCCGCCTTGTAGAGCACCGGGGTCGCGTCGAACGGCACCTGCGCCGGATCGAACGGAATGCGCAGCGTGACCGGCACAGAGAACGCGGTGCCGTGCGGCAACAGCTCGTAGGTTGCCCCGGCCGCTTCGATGTCCGCCAGGACGAAGGCCGGCGAGCCGGTACTTCCGCGGCTCACCCCGAGCCCGATCGAGGTCGCCAGCGCTCCGGCGGGAACGATCACCTCCGCGCCGTAGAAACCGGTGACGGTCCCCCCGGCGGGCCCGATGTTGGTGAGGGCCATGCCGCCGTCCGCGCTGCCACCA
>JAYVRT010000835.1:0-13751 GCA_043776025.1 Archangiaceae bacterium
CCGCCGGCACTGGCACCGCCGGCACGGGCACCGCCGGCACTGGCACCGCCGGCACTGGCACCGCCGGCACTGGCACCGCCGGCACTGGCACCGCCGGCACTGGCACCGCCGGCACTGGCACCGCCGGAAGTGCGACGGTCAACACGAACCTTCAGACCGTCGACGGCTACACCTACTACCGGCCCGGAGGCGCCCCGGCGACCGCCGTGGCTGACCCGTCAAAGCCGGCCGATCCGGCCAAGCCCGCAACGGGGAGCGCAGCGGTGGCAAGCCCCTCGGTCGCGACCGGCCCGGGCCTCGGGACGTTGACCGGCCCAGGCGCGGAGGACTTCAAGCCGCCCGACGCGTGGGCGCCGATCCCCACCCGTGAGGATGGCCGCATCTACGTCCGGGTCTTCATGAGCCGCGCCTGCGTCGCCGACGTCAATCCGGGACCGCTGCAGGCGCGCACGGGAGACTTGCTGCTGCTTCCGTTCGACGCCAAGTTCATCCAGGTGAAGAGTCCCTGCGGAGGCCTCGCCGAGGTGTACTTTGGACGCGAAGCGCGCCCCCGCGTC
Source organism: Archangiaceae bacterium (assembly GCA_043776025.1). Taxonomy (GTDB): domain Bacteria; phylum Myxococcota; class Myxococcia; order Myxococcales; family Myxococcaceae; genus JAYVRT01. The sequence continues at coordinate 558 of JAYVRT010000835.1, forward strand.
TCGGAGAACTTCGGACGCGGCGCGGGGCTGAAATTCGAGTTCAAGCGTCAGTGAGAAACGCCCGGCACATCAGCGGGAAGATTGTCGCCGGGCTCTTCGAGAAGGGCCTCACCGGAGCCGTCACCCCTGAACTCGAGGCCCACCTCCTCGCCGAAGGCATCGAACTGCGCGCGCTCCGCGACACCTACCCCTACGACACGTGGGTGCGTGGCCTCGAGGTCACGGCCGCCGAGCTCTACCAGGGCGAGGTGCTCAGCGACGCGCTCCGCAAGCTCGGGGGCCGCGTCGTCACCACCGTCAAACACTCCGGCCTGATCAAGGGCGCGTGGCTGACGATGGGGAAGCTGATGGGGCCCAAGCGGGTCTTGTTGCAGATCCACAACCAGCCCGTGCGCGGCGCCGACTTCCTCCGCGTCGAAGTCCGCGAGAAGAGCAGCAAGCACCTCGAGGTCCAGCTCAACGATGGGGCGCTCGGCGACTTCATCGCCGGCGCGCTCGAAGCGGTCCTCGAGGGGCTCGGCGCGAAGCGGCCGAAGGTCCTGCCGAGGATCACCACCCCCGAGCGCTGCGTCCTCGACGTCACCTGGCATTGAGCGGCATGAGGTCGTCGCCGCCCCTGGGCGCCCTCCCGGCGCACCCCGCCGCGTTTCCTCGCCTGCTCGGCCCAATCCGACGAACCGCAGTGCAGCATGAGTCCTGACGTCTTGCCTTGAGTTCCGGGCTGTCTATGTTGCAATGCAACATAAGTTGCGGTATCGAGTGAGGCTCAAGCAGCTTCTTCCCGCGAGAGTCCTCCCCTGAGCCCGAATCTTGATGCTGCACTGCGACATGGCGTTCCCCCCGAAGATCGGATGCTCGCGCTGGCTTCCGGCCCGATGCGGGTGCGGCTGCACGGCGATCTGGGCCGCCCGCTGGCGCTCGGCGTCCCGGGCCTGTCGGCGAACGCCCTCTCGTTCGAGGCGTTGGGCGAAGCGCTCGCCCGCAATGGGCGCGCTCTCGCCGCCGTCGACCTGCGAGGCAGGGGCCGCAGCCCCGCGGGCGCGACCGGCAGCCACGGTTGGGAGAACCATGCGCGCGATGTGCTCGCCGTCGCCGACCAGCTCGGCGAAGCCCAGTTCGACTTCGTCGGCCACAGCATGGGCGCCTTCGTCGGCCTCGTGCTCGCCAACCTCGCGCCGCAGCGCCTGCGCCGCCTGGTGCTGATCGATGCAATCGGTGTCCCCGACCCCCGGGCGATGCCGCCGATCTTCGCCGCCGCCCAGCGGCTGGGCGCCGTCTACAAGTCCGCCGCCGAGTTCCTTGCCCTGGTGAAGGCCGCGGGCACCGTGCCGATGGGCGAGTTCTGGGAAGCGCACTACCGCGAAGACCTGATCGAGGTCGAAGGCGGCGTCCGCCAGCGCGCCAACCGCGCCGCGGTGCTCGAAGACGTCACCTACGCCGCGATGACGCCTGTGCGCCGCCTCTGGTCCGGCGTCGGCGCCCCGGCGCTGCTGGTGCGTGCCGGCGTCCCGCTCGCTCCCGGCGGCGACGTCGTCACCCGCGCCGATCTCGCCGACTTCGTCGCCACCGCCAGAGCGGCGCGAGCGATCGAGGTCGACGCCAACCACTACGGCTTGATGAACCACCCCCACACCGCGACCGCGGTCGAGGAGTTCCTGCGATGAGCAACCTGCTTGGCAAACGCGCGCTGGTGACTGGCGCGGCGTCGGGCATTGGCCTGGCGATCGTCCGCGAGCTGCATGGGCTCGGCGTCGAGGTGGTCGCCAGCGATGTCTCGGCCGAAAGGCTGGCCGACGCGCTCGCTCCCCTTCAGGGCGTCGAACGGATCACCGCCGACTTGTCCCTGCGCGCCGGCCCTGGCGACCTCGCTGCCGCTGCCGGGCCGATCGACATCCTCGTCAACAACGCCGGGCTCCAACACGTCAGCCCGATCGAGACCTTTGATCCCGCGAAGTGGGAACTGCTGCTGCAGGTGATGCTCACCGCCCCGTTCACGCTGATCCGCGGCCTGCTCCCTGGAATGTACGATCGGAAGTGGGGCCGGGTGATCAACATCGCTTCGGTGCACGGGCTGATTGCCTCTCCCTTCAAGAGCGCCTACGTCTCGGCGAAGCACGGCCTGCTCGGGTTGACCAAGACGGTCGCGCTCGAGGCCGGCGCCCGGTGCCACGATCTCACCGTCAACGCGATCTGCCCCAGCTACGTGCGCACCCCGCTGGTCGAGAAGCAGATCGCTGACCAGGCGCGGGCGCATCAGATCCCCGAGTCGGAGGTGTTGGCGAAGGTGATGCTCACCCGGAACGCGATGAAGCGACTGATCGAACCCGAGGAGGTCGCCAAGCTCGTCACCTTCCTCTGCCACAAGGACGCCTGGAGCATCACCGGCACCGCGCAGACGATGGACGCCGGGTGGCTCGCGCACTGACGCTCTGGCCGGGGCAGGGCAACCACCACGAGCCCCCCCCAGGCGGGCGCTCGTCGCTTGGGCGGCCCGCTGACCGCGCTCAACGGCGAGAGCGCCGCCCGGGAGGCGAAGGCCTACGCTGCGCGCGCAGCGAGGAACTCGATCAGATCGATCTTCGTCACCACCGCGGTGACCTTCTGACCCTCACGCACCACCGCGACGTTATCCTGGCTGAAGACGTTGCGCAGCGTGGTGATGCTGGTCTCGGGCGTCACCACACCCTGCAAAGGAGCGATCAGCTTGTCGATCAGGTCGGTGAGCTTGTGAGAGCCGTTGATCAACGCATTGAGCAGGTCGTACTCGTGGATCATCCCCACCGCGCTGCCATCGCCAGCGACGATCGGCATCTGGCTGATACCGTGGCGCTTCATTTCCTCGATCAGCGACCCGACCTTCTCGCCCTTCTTCCCGACGATCAGCGTCTGCTTCCGGCCACCGAGGATGTCCGCCACCGTGCCCGGCCCCTTGTCCTCGAGGAAGCCGTTGTCTCGCATCCACTCGTCTGAATAGAACTTCGAGATGTAGCTCGAGCCGCCGTCGGGGAGGATCACGACGATCGTCTTGCCCTTCCCGACTTCCTTCGCCAGCTCGAGGGCGACGTGCACCGCCGCGCCGGAGCTGCCGCCGCCGAAGATGCCTTCTTCGCGGGCCAGCCGCCGCGCGGCGACGAAGCACTGCCGGTCGTCGACCTGGCGGACGTCATCCACCACCTTGAAGTCCATCGCTCCGCAGACCATGTCCTCGCCGATGCCCTCGACCTTGTAGACGTGGGCGTCACCGATCTTCCCGGTCTTGAAGTACCCCGCGTAGATCGACCCGATCGGGTCGGCGCCGATGTTCTTGATCGCCTTGTTCTTCTCCTTGAAGAACTTGCCGGCGCCGCTCATCGTCCCGCCGGTGCCCAGTCCGGACACGAAGTAGTCGAACTTGCCGTCGAGCTGCTCGTAGATCTCCGGCCCGGTCGACAGGTAGTGCGCCTCGATGTTGTCGGGCGTGTGGTACTGGTTCGGGTAGAACGAGTTGGGCGTCTCGCGCGCGATCCGCTTCGCGGTCTCGTAGTAGCTGCGGGGATCCTCGGCGGCGACGTTGGTCGGGGTCACCACCACCTGCGCCCCCAGCGCCTTGAGCCGGTTGATCTTCTCGATCGACATCTTGTCCGGCATCGTGAAGATGCACTTGTAGCCCTTGACCGCGGCGATCAACGCCAGACCCATGCCGGTGTTGCCCGAGGTGTTCTCGACGATCGTGCCGCCCGGCTTCAGGTGCCCGGCCTTCTCGGCCTTGTCGACGATGTGCACCGCCATCCGGTCTTTGACGCTGCCGCCCGGGTTCATGAACTCCAGCTTCACGTAGACGGTGGCGTCGTTGGGGCCGGTGAGCTTGTTGAGCTTGACCAGCGGGGTGCGGCCGATCGCGTCGAGGACGTTGTTGAAGACGTTGTTCATGCCCTGCATATACCCGAGGCGGACCCGCGCGATCGAGATCTACAGGAAACGGCGAACGCGCTCGGCCTTCATCAGCGACTCGATGCGCTCCAGCGTCTCCGCCTTATAGACGCGGGAGCCGCAGTTCGGGCACGCCCCCTGGGGAACGTCGGTGAGGACGACGATCTTCTCCGAGACCGTCATCCGCACCTCGACGAAGCGTTGCTCGTATTGCCCGCTGCAAGGGCAACGTCCGTAGTCTTTTCTTCCGTAGTCGGCTCCCAAGCAGACCTACAATAACAACCTACCGTGACCCGCGTTCCTCCTTCTCGCCCGCCAGCCGCTCCGGCGCGCATCATCAAGGCCAAGAAGCCCCAGCAGATTGAGAAGCCGGTCAAGCTCAAGGCCGGCAACGCGGGGGGCGGGGACGAGGCCGAGGCAGGCGCCACCGAGAGCGCGGGCAAGCCCAACGAGGCGGCGGCCGCCCCCCACGAGCATGCCAAGCTCGCCGCCGAGCTCTGGGGCCCCGAGTCCCACGCGGAGAAGGCCGAGGAGAAGAAGGACAAGGAAGAGATCGCCAAGGAGAACGAGCGGGCCGAGGGCGGCGGAGGCGGGGACGCGAAGAACAAGAGCTTCCTCAAGCAAATCAAGCCCGCGCTCCATTCGCCGCCCCAGCAGAAGAAGCCGGTGAAGGACGGGTTCGAGCAGCAGAAGCTCGGCGGGCAGCCCCAGGCGGCCCAGGCGAAGGCAGCCGAGCTCCAGAAGCTCAAGGCCCAGGCCCCGGTGACCGCCGCGGCCCAGGTGCAAGCGCCCGCGACGACCCCTGCGCCGCCGGCCCGGCCGTCGCGGCCGCCCGATGCGTTCAGCGTTCTCCACGCGGCCCAGGATCCGGGGATCTACTTTCGTGAAGAGGGCCACCACGGCTCCGCCGAGCAGGCCAACCCCGAGCTCGAAGAGGCGATCGAGGAAGCGATCCGCCTGTTGTTCGGAGTCCGCGGAATCCTGCGCGTCACCGGCGGTTTCAACCAGGCCAACGAGCCGGCGATCATCGTCGTCGCCACCCAGGGGTTCGGTGAAGCTTCGATGAAGGCCGTCCCCGGGAAGGTCCACAGGTTCGAGACGATCCTCGCGGTGCCCTACGACATGCTGCCGCTCAAGCGCGAGCGCCTGTAAATCATGAACGATCCTTCCCTCGACGGCGCGCTCCGCAGCCAGGTCAAGCTCGCCACCGGCCTCGACGCCTCGTCGATGCCGGTCTTCAAGCTCAAAGGCGACGCCAGCAACCGCAGCTACTACCGGGTCGGCGCTGCGCCGAACTCACACGTGCTGATGGTGATGCCGAGGGACGCGCTCACCCAGAGCGAGGAAGCGACCAAGGGCGCCGCCCCGAAGGAACTGCCCTTCCTTAACGTCCACCGCTACCTCAGCGGCCTGGGGGTCCGCGTGCCGCGGATCCTCCGCTACGACGAGCCGGCGGGGATGATGGTCCTCGAGGACCTCACCGACCTGACCTTCGAAGCGGCGCTGAAGGCGAAGTCGCGCGAAGTGCTCTACACCCAGGCGGTGCGGCTGTTGGCGAAGCTGCGCGCCGACGCCGAACGCAAGCCCGACTCCGCCTGCATCGCCTTTGGGCGATCCTTCGATGAAGACCTCTACGACTGGGAGTTCCACCACTTCCGCGAGTGGGGCCTCGAGGCCTGGAGCGGGAAGAAGCCCACCTTTGAGGAACGCGCCGAGCTCGACTCCACCTTCCGCCAGCTCTCAGCCCAGCTCGCCGCGGCGCCGAAGGGCTTCACCCACCGCGACTACCAGAGCCGAAACCTGATGGTGAAGGACGACGAGCTGGTGGTGATCGACTTTCAGGACGCGCTGCTCGGCCCGCGCCAGTACGACCTGGTGGCGCTGCTGCGCGACAGCTACGTCGAGCTCGACCGGCCCTTCATCGAGCAGATGCTGGCGGTCTACGTCGACGAGTTCGCGAAGCTGACGTCGGAGAAGATCGACCTGGCCAGCTTCACCCGGTTCTTCGACCTGCTCACGGTGCAGCGCAAGCTCAAGGACGCCGGCCGCTTCGAGTTCATCAACCGGGTGAAGGGCAACCCCGGCTTCCTCGTGTCAATCCCCGCGTCGCTCCGCTACGTCAAAGCCGCGTTCGAGAAGCAACCCCACCTGTCCGATTTGAGGCGGCTGGTGGCGAAGTACGTGCCGGAGCTTTCGTGAAGGCGATGGTGCTGTGCGCGGGCCTCGGCACGCGCCTGCGCCCCCTGACGCAGCGGTGGCCGAAGCCGGCGATGCCCCTGCTGGGCCAGCCGCTGCTGCGGTACGCGCTGGCGACGATCAAGGCCGCGGGCGTCACCGCGGTCGGCATCAACACCCACCATCTGCCCGAGGTGATGGAGGCCACCGCCGCCGTCGAGTGTGCCCGCTTCGGCCTGCCGCTCACCGTGGTCCGCGAGGCCAGCGAAATCCAGGGCACCGGCGGAGGGATCCGCGGGCTTTCCGGCCTGCTGAACGACGGGGACTTCGCCGTCCTCAACGGCGACGTGCTCTTCGGGTGCGACCTGAAGGCGGTTGAACAAGCGCACCGGGCCAGCGGCGCAGCGGCGACGATGGTGCTCGCTCCGATGCCCGAGAACGAGACGTACAACGCGGTCGAGCTCGACGCGGGGCACTTCGTGCGGCGGATTGCGGGCAAGGGCCCCGGCGGCGAACGGCTGTCCCGGTGGCACTTCACCGGGGTGCACCTGATGAGCCCCGCGGTGTTCGACTTCATGGCGAAGGCCGGGCCGGAAGACATCAACCACGACGTCTACCCGCGGCTGCTCGAGCGGGGCTTGAAGATCCACGGCCACGTCGTCGACCCGCTCGCCCACTACTGGAGCGACCTGGGCACCCCGGCGCGCTACGCCGCGACCCACCGCGATCTCCTCTACGGCCAGGTGAAGCTGCAGCCCTTCGCCGGCGCCTCACCCTTCGAGGCGGCGCCGCGGGGCGCGGGCAATTGGTGGGCGCACCCCACCGCTCAGCTGTCGAACCTTCGGGCTGCCGGCCCCGCCTGGTTCGGCGCCGGCTGCGTCCTCGAGCCGGGCGTCACCGCTGGCGCCGCCACCTCGGTTGGCCCCGGGGCGGTGGTGCGCGCGGGGGCGATGCTCAACCGCACCGTGGTCTTCGATGGCGCCGAGGTCGAGGGAGGCCAGCTGTACGAGGATTGCCTGCTCGCCCCGGGCGGAATCCGGGTCGACCTCAACGTCGCCTGATCGCCGGCCCGCGGGACCTCCGTCGGTTGGCCGGCCGCAAGGCGACCGGTGACGGCCAGAGCGCATCGGGGCTACACTCCGCCCGGAACATGAGGCTCCACGTGCTCATCATCGCGGGCGTCCTGCTCGCGGCGATCGTCCCCACCGCGCTGGTCGCGGTGACGGCGGTGATCTACGCCAACGGCATCACCGTGCCGATCCTCATCGGCTCGGGCGTCGGCCTGGCGCTGGCCGCTTTGTTGGCGGTCACCCTCGCGCGGCGCGTGACCCGGCCGCTGTTGGGCTTTCGCGAGTTCGCGATGAACATCGCCCGGGGCAAGTTCGGCGGGCAGATCGACAACCTCGCCGGCGACGAGATGGGCGAGCTGGCGAAGACCTTCAACTACATGTCGGCGAGCATCGAGGCTTACGACGCGGAGACCCAGCGACTCGCCGACGATGTCGAGGCGGGCTACCTCGAGACGATCGTCGCCCTCGCCAACTCGCTCGACTCGAAGGACCCCTACACCCGGGGCCATGGCCAGCGCGTCGCGGAGATGGCGGTGGCGATCGGCCGCGAGCTGAAGCTCTCCGAGCAGGAACTGAAGCGGCTGAAGTACGGGGGCATCCTCCACGACATCGGGAAGATCGGCATCGTCGAGACGATCCTCCTCAAGCAGACGCGGCTCAACGACGCCGAGATGGAGACGATGAGGGCCCACCCGCTGATCGGCGACCACATCATCAAGCCGGTGCGGCTGCTGTCGACGATCAGCGCGGCGGTGCGCAACCACCACGAGTGGTGGGACGGCACCGGGTACCCCGATCGCCTCAAGGGTGAGGCGATTCCCCTGATGGCGCGGATCATCGCCGTCGCCGACACCTGGGACGCGTGCACCTCGACCCGGCCCTACCAGGTGGCGCTCTCCGAGGAAGAAGCGCTGGCGGTGATCGACCGTCTCAACGGCCGGCACCTCGACCCCTCGCTGATCCCCGCGCTGAAGCAGGTGATCTCTGATCGCAAGTCGGGCGCGCGCCCGCGCCCGGACGCGGTGAAGAAGGCGGGATGAAGGTCCTCGCAGGGCTCCTGGCTGTGCTCGGCACCGGCTGCGCCACCGCCCAGCTCGCGGGTGAGCCGATCTACTGCCCGCCCGACCCCGGCCGGCCCCGGGTGGTGGTGCTCGAGCCGTTCTTCGAGACCGCCGAGTGGACCACCACCGTCAAGACCGAGCTCGCCACGGTGATGGGCACCAACCCCGGCTTCGGCATGGGCGGCGGGGCGAGCCCCTTCGCCCGCGACGTCGCGGTCCAGAGGACGATCACCGACAAGACGCTGTTTGCCAAGGTCACCGCGTTGGCGGAGGAGCACCGCGCCGTCCTCGCCGAGGTGCAGCGGCTGCGCCCCTCATGGCGGGTCACCTCGACTGGCGGCGCGCCGGCGATCACTGGCCCGGTGTCGCTGGTGCGGGTGATCATCAACGACTCGGAGCTGATCGAGACCGACCGGGGCCTGAAGAACCTCGCCTTCGGCTTCGGGCTGGTGATCCTCCCGTTGCAGCTGATCAACATCTCTCCGGTGCACGAGACGGTACGCGTCTACGGAGGGCTCAACCGCTTCGAGGTCGAGGCCCAGTCGCTGCCGGGCAGGTACGTGCGCTACCCGAGCCAGCCGGACTACGCGATCAACACCCTCGACCTGCCGGCGATCGAGCGCCGCTTCGGGCTCGATGTGGCGTACACCGAGGGCTTGCTCGCCAACGAGACCCCGCGTGAAATGGTGCTGATCCACGGCTTCGCCTTCCGGTTGGCCGCGGCGATCGTCGCCCTGGTCGAGGAGTCGTAACGATGAGCTTCTGGGACTCGATCAAGCCCGCGGTGAAAGTGCCGGTCGCGGTCCGTGTCGATCGCTCGGCGGACCAGCGCACCCTGAGCCTCGAGTGGGACGATGGGTTGAAGACCCAGGTCTCGGCCCGCACCCTGCGCCAACACTGCCCCTGCGCCGAGTGCGTCGAGGAGTGGAGCGGCAAGCGCACCTTCGACATCGAGAAGATCCCCGCGGAGATCAAGGTGGTCGAGATCGAGGCGGTGGGGAACTACGCGTTGAGCTTCGTCTTCGGAGATCTCCACCGGATCGGGATCTTCAACTGGAATACGCTGCGGGAGCTCTCCTCGGCATGACCCAGGGCGACGACGAGGAAGACACCAGCTCCTGGAAGGCCCCCGACCGCGCGCTGCGCACCGACGGGCGGATGACCGGAGATCTCCCCGCCACCTCGAGCGAGCCGCCGCCCCCCGAAGCACCCCAGACGAGCCGCGACGGCTTGCCGACGCTCGACGCGCTCACCACCGGTGAGCTGGTCCTCGCCAGGCCCAAGCCCTCGCCGCCGGCGTACATCGAGCCCGGGCCGTACCGCGACGCCCTCGGCGCGCGCCGGCCCTGGGGCCTGGTGCTCGGGCTGATGGCGCTCGGCGTCGGGGTGTTGGTGCTCTTCGTCCTTCGCCCCGGGCTGCAGCACCAACTGGCCCTGCCCGCCGCGAAGCCGGGCACGCTGATGATCTTCAGCGACCCGGTGGGCGCGACGGTGAAGATCGGTGACAGCGTCGTCGGCGTCACCCCCTTCGGCACCGACAACGTCTGGGGCGGAGAGGTCAAGTACGAGCTCTCGGCCCCCGGCCGTCAGAGCAAGCGCGGCACCTTCAAGGGCGGCGCCGACGTCGAGCTCAACCTCTCGCTGCCGAAGCAGAAGCAGAAATGATCCCGGCCCAGCTCGGCCGTTACCGGATCATCGAGCGGCTCGCCGCCGGGGGAATGGGAGAGGTGTTCCTCGCCCGGCAAGAAGGGCCCGCCGGGTTCGCCCGGCCGGCGGTGGTGAAGCGGATCCTCGCGCACCTCGCCGCCGAGCCCGGGTTCGTCGAGATGTTCCTCGCGGAGGCCCGTCTGGCCGCGGTGCTCTCCCACCCGAACGTGGTGCAGATCTTCGAGCTTGGGCAGGCCGACGGCAGCTGGTTCATCGCGATGGAGTACATCCACGGCCGGTCGGTGCGCGCCCTCGGCCAGCGGGCGGCGCAGAAGGGCGAGCGGGTCAACCCGGTGCAGGCGGCGCGGGTCCTCGCCCAGGCGCTCGAGGGGCTCCACTACGCGCACACCGCCACTGCCGAAGACGGGCAGCCGCTGAAGATCGTTCACCGCGACGTCTCGCCCGACAACCTCTTCGTCGGCTTCAACGGCGTGGTGAAGGTCCTCGACTTCGGCATCGCCAAGGCCGCCAACGCGATCGCCACCACCCGCACCGGCGAGCTCAAAGGGAAGTTCGCGTACATGGCGCCCGAGCAGGTGCTCGCCCGACCGCTCGATGCGCGCACCGACGTCTACTCCGCGGGGGTGGTGCTCTATGAACTGCTTGCTGGTGAGCGCCCGTTCCCCGAGCTTTCTGACGCCGCGCTCACCTACCACATCGCCTGCGTGCCCCCTCCGCCCTTGGGCCCAAAGGCGCCGCAGGCTCCCGAAGAGCTCTGTGCGTTGGTGCTCAAGGCGCTCGAGAAAGATCCCGCGCTGCGCTGGCAGTCCGCCGAGGAGTTCGCCCACGCGCTCGAGGCGTTCGTCCACTCGGTGGGGGAGAACCCCCACAACGCGGCGACGGGCGCGTACCTGAAGGTGATGTTCGCCGAAGCCTCGACGGAAGAGCTCGCGCTCGTCGCTCCGCCGCCTGACGGCGTCACCGAGCCAGGGTCGCTGCCCCCTACCCGTGCCGCCAACTCGGCACCTCTCGATCCCTGGGGGCTGGCGGCGCCGACTGGAGAAGCGACGTTCGAGCCTCCGACGGGTTCCGGTTCGTTCGGAATGACCCAGGCGCCGGCGCCCGCCGCGACGATCGCGTCGCCCGACGCGCCGGTGGCTCCGCTCGCCCCGGCGCCCCGCTCCCGGCCCCCGGCCGACTTCGAGCCGCCCGTGTCCGAGCCGCAGGCGCCGGCGCTCGAGCTGGCCCGCCCCGCCGAAGACGCCGGGCTGTCGGCCGCTCCCGCCGTTCCCGCCACCGTGCCCGCTCGCGGCCGCGGCGGGCTGCTGGCCGTGGTCGCCCTGTCGTGTCTCATTGGGCTGGGCTGGGTCGGCCTCCGGGTGCGACGCGTTCTCGCCGATCGGCCGATTCAGGTCGCGAGCGTGCTCATCACCTCGGAGCCTCCGGGCGCGACGCTGAAGATCGGCGAGGAGATCGTCGGGAAGACGCCGTGGGCGGGCAGCAACATCTGGAACGGCGAGGTCGACTACGAGCTGTCGTTGCCGGGCCGCAAGACGCGGCGAGGCACCTTCCTCGGCGGGCGCAACGTCGAGCTCTCGGCGACGCTGCCGAAGAAGTAGCGGCTACTTCACCAGCCGCAGGTGTCCGCGGCGGGGCGGCTCGGGCGGATCCTTGGGCGGCTCGTCGGAGTCGGCCTTCCGCTCCATCACCACCTCGCGGAGCACCGCCCGCCGTTGGTCCTTCGCGTCGTCGGGGTTGGTGGGCGAACCCGCGGACTCTCCCGACTGGGCGATGCGCTCAGGCGACGCGTCGAGCAGCTCCCGCGGCATGTCGTCGGGGTACATCCAGAACTCTTTGCTCAGGTGGCTGCTGATGGCGTAGAGCGCGCTCCACGGCACTGCGATGGTGAAGCGCCTGCCGGCGAAGGTGAGGGTGCAGCGCACGCCCCACTCACCGACCGCGAGATCCGGCGGGTCGAAGCGGTAGGAGAGGTTGAGCAGCAGGTGCGGCTCGAGCTTCAGGTGCTCCGGCACCAACACCCCGGGGCGGCGGGCGTCGAGGTGGATCATCGTCAGGCCCTGTTCAAGGGAAGCGAGCAGCCGGGCCTTTTTCTCATCCGTGCGCTTGTCCATTTCACTCAGCGCTTGCGCATCACCCGATCCATCTCGCGCTTCGTCTCCCGTTCTTTGATCGTTTGCCGCCGGTCTTCGTGGGTCTTACCGGTGCACAGCCCCAGCCGCACCTTGGCCTTGCCACCCTTGAAGTAAAGCATGAGCGGGATAATCGAATAACCGCGCTCGATTACTTTTGCGCCCCACTTGTCGATCTGCTCCCGGTGCAGCAGCAGCTTCCGGGGCCGGGTCGGCAGGTGCGCGAAGTGGGTCGCCGCCTTGTACGCGCCGATGTGCGCGTTGACGAGGAACAGCTCCTTGCCCTTGGGCAGCGCGTAGGCGTCGTTGAGGCTCGCCTCGCCGTTGCGCAGCGCTTTGACCTCAGAGCCGATCAGCTGCAGCCCGGCCTCGAGGGTGTCCTCCACCGTGTAGTCGAAGCGCGCGCGCCGGTGCTCGGTGATGATCTTCTCGGCGCCCGGGGGCTTGGGGTCAGCGGCCAAGGCGCTGCTCTACCAGATCCAGCGCGTCGCGCCCGTCAGGGAAGCAACATCGGCTCGACGCACCTGCCCGGGCCGGTCTGGCAGCGACCGTTGACGCAGGCCTGGGTCGCCGCGCAGTCGTGGTCGGCGACGCAGGTCACGCTGACGCAGCCGTGGGTGAGGTTGTAGATCGCGCCCACCGCCGGGACAGCGGCGCAGCGCTGGGTCGCGGAGCAGGCGAAGCCCTGATCACACGGGGTCGGCTCGCAGTGGCCAGCCGCGGTGCAGGTGAAGCCGGCCTCGCAGGTGACGCAGCGGGCGGTGCACTCCGAGCCGAAGCCGCTGGGGCTGCAGGAGTCGCCGATCGCGGAACACACCCGCCCGGTCCCGCAGCCGTCGTCTGACCCGCAGCCTCGCCGGGGCCCGACGCCGCATCCGCCGAAGTCCTCGGGCCCGCGGCAGGAGAGCCCCTGCCGGCACTCGGAGACGGTGCGGCAGGTGGAGCCCGGCATCCCGCCGCAGGCGAAGGTGAACAGCGCCAGGGCGCCAAGGGCAGGCGCAAGACCAGTGCGAGGCATGGGCAGATCGGTCGCAGGGATCGTGCCAGCGGTAAAGACCTGAACAAGCCGGCGCTTGTCCTCCCCCAGCGCCACCGATTCGCGGCGCGCCGCCGCCAGCCCTCAGACAAGCCCGGCCTGGCCGGGGCTACCCGGGCCCGACGCCGACGTTGTCGATCAACCGG
>JAYVRT010000836.1:0-3869 GCA_043776025.1 Archangiaceae bacterium
CGCGCCCGCCGCCGACGCCGCGCCCGCCGCCGACGCCGCGCCCGCCGCCGACGCCGAGGCCGCGCCGGCCGCTGACGTCGCGCCTGCCGCTGACGCCAAGCCGGTCGCCGACCCGAAGATCACCGCCTGGGAAGACGTGCAGTACCTGGTCGGCTGCATCTGGCGCGCGGTCTCCGACGAGCGCCGCGCCGCCCTGGCCTTCGCGGCCAGCGGCCGGCAGTTCGAAGAGAAGAAGGCGATCGAGACGCTCCACAAGGCCGGCGAGTGGAAGGCCGAGGCCGGGCTGCTCGAGAAGGGTAAGCGCACCCGTGACGCCGCCCGCATCCACGAGCGCAACCGCCAGTGGGCCGATGCGATGCGCCTGTATGAGGAGGCGGGCGATCTCAAGTCCGCCCTCGGCTGCGCCCTGTTCGCCAAGGATGAGGCGGTGATCGAGCGGTTGATCACCGCGCTCAAGCCCGCCGACTCCCAGGGGGTGCTGGAGAAGGCCGGCGAGTGGGAGCGCCTGATGAACATCTTCGTCAAGCGCGCCGACTTCGAGGCGGTCGCCCGGCTCTACGAGCGCGCGAAGCAGCTCGATCAGGCGGCGCTCGCGTGGGAACGGGCGGGCAAGCTCTCCGTCGCCCGGAAGCTCTACGAGAAGGTGAAGGACCACGCCTCGGCGGTGCGGGTGCGCGATCTCGAGGTGAAGAAGCTGATCGAGCGCGGCGACCGACTCGGCGCTGCGACGATTCAGCTCGCGGCCGGCCTGAAGGACGTGGCGATCGAGACGGTCAAGGGGCTCGCCGGACCCAAGGCCTTCCGCTTCCTCCAGAAGCTCAAGCTCGACGCCGAGGCGATGGCCTACGCCGCCGAGGAGATCGCCAAGGCGCTCGCCGAGGGGAAGCACGGCGACCAGGCCCGCTGGCTCGAGCTGCTCGGCGACGCCGCCGCGGCCGCCGAGGCCTGGATCAAGGCCGAACGGAAGGACAAGGCGCTGCCGCTGTACGAGCAGCTGGGTGACTGGGCGAAGGCCGCCGGCCTCGCCGAGCTCCTCGCCCAGCACGACAAGGCAGTCGAGCTGTTTCACCGCGCCGGCGACAAGACCAACGCCGACCGCGTTGCCGCGCTGCCCAGGCCCGTGCCCCCGCCTCCACCCCCGAAGGATCCACCCTCCGACGCGGCGCCTGGTGCCCACGAAGCACCCGCAGGTGCTCCCAACGCCTGACGGGGGCTCGGCCATTTCGGCCCACAAATCGCGTATTTGGAAGTTCGTGAATCGGCTTTCCGACGGTAGATTGCCTCGGGGCTAATGAAGAACGATTCACCGGAAAAGCCGTTCGTCGAAGTCGAGGCATCACTCGAGAAGGCGGGGCGCGTCGAGGATCTGATTCGCCTCTACGAGGCCCGCTCACGCGAAGTGCCCAACGCCGACGAAGCGGGCCACCTGCTGGCGATGGCCGGCGGGCTCGCCCGCGAGCGGCTGAAGAGCCTGCCCCGTGCAGAGGAGCTGCTGCGGCGGGCCCTGGTCTATGTGCCCGCCTCGCGCGAGGCGCTCGAAGGTCTGCGCGGCCTCTACGAGCAGCGGCAGGACTCCGCCTCGCTCGCCGACGTGCTCGAGCGGCTCGCCGCCACACTGTCCGGCAACGCCGCGGCGACGATGTACCTCAAGGCCGCCGACCTCTACGAGGGCAAGCTCGGGCGCCGCGACCGCGCGGTGCTGTGCTGCCAGCTCGCCGGCCGCGCCGCTCCCCAGGAGCGCCAGGCCTTCGCCCGCGCCCGCAAGATCCTTCTCGCCGAGGGGCGCTTCGTCCCGGCCTTCGACTCTCTGGAACGCGAGCGCGCCGTCGTCGGCGACCGCGACCTGCTCGACGACTACCTCGCCTTCGCCGAGGCGCTGATCGACGACCCCCACCAGCACGAGCTGGCCTCGAAGGCCCTCGCCCGGGCGGTGGCGATCGACGAGAACAGCGCCCGCGCCCAGGCCGCGCTCAAAGCGATGGGGAAGCTCGCCAGCGGCTGGAAGGACAAGGTCCGCACGCTGCGCAACCAGTCGCTCGAGGAGCGCGATCGTCGCACCGCCGCCCGCCTCTCGCTGCAGGTCGGCCGGCTGATCACCTTCTACGACCCGACCGCGACCCCGAAGATCAAGGAGGCGCTCGATCGCTGCTTTCTCCTCTGGCCGGCGATGCCCGACGCGCTTGATCTGTTGGAGCAGGTGGCGGGGCGCAGCGGCGACTACCGTCCGGCGATCGCGGTCTTTAGCAAGCTCGCCAAGGACACCAAGGACAAGCAGGCCCAGATCGATCTGCTCCTGCGCGTCGGCACCCTGCAGCTGACGCGGATGAACGACCGCGACGCGGCGCTGGTAGCCTTCGACCAGGCGGCGACGATCGACGCCTCGCGGGCCGACGCAGTCGGCCTCGCCGCGGAGCTGATGATCGAGATGAACCGCGCCAAGGACGGCGTGTTTCTGCTCGAGCGGCACCTGTCGACGCTCAAGGAGAAATCGGCCAAGGCCGGGCTCCACCTGCGCCTGGCGGACCTGGCGACCTCGATCCTCAAGGACGAGGTCTCGGCCCGCAAGCACCTCGAGGCGGCCTACCAGCTCGAGCCGGGCAACGCCCAGGCGGCGTTCCGCCTCGCGCGGGTGCTGGCCGACGCCGAGGAGCTCGAGCTGCTCTGGCCAATCGCCGAGCTCGCCGTCTCCGCCCCGCGGCCGGTCTCCGAACGGGTCGCCTTCTGCGAGCACCTGGCGATGCTCTTCGAGGACGACGGCGACAAGGAGCGCAGCTTCCTCGCGCTGTCCTGGGCGCTGCCGCTTGACCCTGCCCGCAAGGGACTGCTCGAGGCGGTGCGCGCCGCCGCCCTCGCGAGCAAGGCCGAGGCGACCTTCGCGCTCGCGATCCGCCGCGCGGTCCAGGTCGCCCCGGAGTCGGCCCAGGTCGAGCTGTGGCGGACGCTCGCGCAGCTGTCACAGGGCTCGCTGGGCAAGCCGATCGAAGCCGCCGAGCAGTGGCAGGCGGTGCTCAAGCGCGCCCCCGCCGACGCCGAGGCGTTGGCGGCGGTGGCGGCGATCAAGAAGTCGATCACCGAGGAACCGACCGACCCCCGGGCGAAGCTCGAGGCCGAGGCCCGCCGCCTCGAGGCCTCCGCCGCCGACCCCGCAGCCTCGGCCGCGGTGTACCGGAGGATCCTCGAGCTCGATCCCGACAGCGTCGCGACGTTGAAGAAGCTGGGCGGCGCCTGCGCCAGCCTCTCGCTGTGGGACGAGGTCGCTGTCGTCGCCGAGCGGCTGATGGCGCTCGCCGACGGCCCTGGCGAACGCCAGGAGTGGCGCAGCCGGCTCGCCCAGCTCTACTCCGAACGGCTCAACCGCAAGGACGAGGCGGCCCGCCTCTTCTTGAGCCTGCTCGAAGCGGGCGTGGAGAACGCGCCGGTGATCGGCGGCCTCGAACGGCTCGCCTCCGGCGGCGTGCGTCAGGAGGAGATCTCCCGCGCCCTCGGGCCCTACTACGCCAAGAGCGGCGACTACCAACGCCAGGTCGCCTCGCTGCTGGTCCAGCTGTCCAGCGTCCAGGACAAGGATGAGCAGAAGGGCCTGTTGTCGCTGCTCGCGGAGACCACCGAGAAGCGGCTGATGGATGTCCGGCAGGCCTTCGAGCTGCGGCTGCGCGGGGTGGCGATTGATCCCGCCGACTCGACCTTCCGCGCCGAGAGCGGGCGGCTGGCGCGCGAACTGCGGGCCCACGCCGAGCTGTCGCGCTTCCTTTCCGACGTCGCCTCCCGCGTCACCGAGCCGGCGCTGGTCGCCTCGCTGCTGCAGGACGCGGCACAGATGGCGGAGGAAGGCGGGGCGACCGAAGACGCCGCGGCCGCGCTGACCGCCG
>JAYVRT010000837.1:0-3868 GCA_043776025.1 Archangiaceae bacterium
CCTCCCGCGGGGGCGACCTGGGGCGCCCGGGCAGGCGGAGGGCGCACCACCGCCGAGGTGTCGATCATCATCGTCCGTTCGCTCAGCACCTTCTTCGGCAGAGGCTTCGGCGGGGGAGGACTCAAACCTTCGCCTCAACCTTCAGGCTCTCGAGGGTCAACCCCCGGCTACCGAGCGCGGTCTTCAGCGACTCGGACTGCTCCTCGAGCAGCTTCAGCACGTCCTTGTCCGAACCGGAGAACACCGCGCTGATCTTCCCGTTCTTCGCCGAGACCTTCACCGTCATCCCGCCGAGGACGTCGTTCTTCAGATCGATCTGGAACTCCATTCGCCCGGCGGCGTTGGTGCCGACGCGCACCCGCTCGACGATCTTCTGGGCGATCTCCGAGGCGGCCTTGCGCAGCCGGTCGGAGCTCTGGGTCTCGTTCTTCTTCGCGACGTTCACCGGCGCCTGGAGCGCGGGGTTGAAGCGGAAGCTGGGCACCGCGCTCGGCTCGCCCTTGTCCTTGCCTCCCCCGCCCTGCTGGCCTCCGCCCTTG
Organism: Archangiaceae bacterium; assembly: GCA_043776025.1. GTDB lineage: Bacteria > Myxococcota > Myxococcia > Myxococcales > Myxococcaceae > JAYVRT01. Next base: position 540 of record JAYVRT010000837.1, read on the forward strand.
TCCGCGTCGGTCTTGAGCTCGCCCTTCTCCGCGCGCGCCCCGCCGACGCTGCTGTTCTTCGAGGCGTTGCTGTCGGAGCTCTCTTTGCGCTCGTCGAGCCGGGAGTTGCTGACCCGGGAGTCGAGGCCCCGGCTGCTGTTGCGCGCCGCGCCGTCGCTCATGTCGGCCGACCGGCCGCTGACGGTGGCCGCCTGGCCCTGGTCGCTGCCCTCTTTGATCCGGGCGCTGGCCGCGCCCTCGCTCGACGCGCCCTGCTTCAGCTTCTCGTCGAAGCTCTTCGCCCCCAGCCGTGCCTGGCCCTGGGCGTTGCCCAGCGACTTGCCCTGGTGCGCGCCCTCGGCCTGCTTGGCGCTGGCTTTCCCCGCCTCGCTCTCGCCGAGCAGCATCGCGATCGCTTCGTGGGCGTTGGTGGTCGACTCTTCGGTGTGGGCGTGCGCGGCCTGCCCGGCGGCCTGCTGCGCGGCGCTCTTCTGGGCGGCCACCAGCTTGGAGAACGCCGAGGCCTCGGTGGTCTTCTCTTTGGTCTTCGCCTCGGCGGCGCGCTTGGCCTCGGAAAGGCGGGCGGCGACGCGGGCGGCATCGCGATCGTCGTCGACGCGGCTCATTGGTTGTTCCTCGAACGGGCCAGGTGGAGCGCGTTGCCGATCTCTTCCTGGTTCATCTCTTCCTTCGCCTGGAACTCCTTGCGGACCTCTTTGGTCCAGGTGTCCTTGTGCTTCTCGATCGCCTTCTTGTCCTTGGCCGCCTCGGCCATCTCGATCCGCTTCTGCTCGAGCTCTTTCTCCGCCTGGCGAACCGTCTCTTTCTGGCGCTCGATGTCCAGGCCGAGCTGGGCCTCATCGTCCTTGAGCCGCTGCTCGAACCGGTTCATCTGGGTCATGCCCGACGAGTTGACCCCTTTCTTCATCACCTCGCCCAGGTACGCCTGGACCTTCGCCTTCCGTTCGAGCTTGCGGCGCTCCAGGTCCTTCTCCAGGCCCTTGAGCGCCTCCTGTTCCCGGGTAAGCGCCCGCATTGCTTCAGAGAAGGCCTGCTTGGCCGCCTCTTCGGCGGTCTCGCGCATCTCGAGCAGGGTCTGGAGTCGATACGGGGGCATGCAGCAGCCGCAGAGCTTACCGCCTTAAGCCGGCGAAACGAATAGCGACTAGTTGGCGTCTTCGAAGAGCGCGACCAGTTGGGCGACGGTGTCGGCGTAGAGGACGTTGGACTCGGTCGACTGCTTGAGGAACTCGATGATCGAGTCGTACTTGTCGATCGCGTAGTCGGTGCGGGGGTCGGTGCCGTACTGGTAGGCGCCGAGGAGAATCAGGTCGCGCTGCTTCTCGTAGGTAGACAACGTCTCGCGCAGCTTGCCCGCGGCCTTCTTGTGCTCGGGGGTGACGATCTGGCTCATCACGCGGGAGAGCGAGGCGAGCACGTCCATCGCCGGCCACTGGTTCCGCTCACCCAACGCGCGGTTCAAGATGAAGTGGCCGTCGAGAATACCGCGGACCTCGTCGGCGATCGGCTCTTCCATGTCACCGCCGGCGACGAGGCAGGTGTAGATCGCGGTGCACTTGCCCTTGGCCGAGTTCCCCGTGCGCTCGAGGATCCGGGGCAGCAGCGAGAAGACGCTCGGCGGGTAGCCTTGCCGGGCCGGGGGCTCGCCGATGGCGAGGCCGATCTCGCGCTGGGCGCGGGCGAGACGGGTGACGGTGTCGAGCATGAAGAGCACGTTGCCGCCGCGCTCGCGAAAGTACTCGGCGACCGCGGTGGCGACGAAGCCGGCCTTGAGGCGGACCAGCGAGGGCTGGTCGGAGGTGGCGCAGACGACCACCGAGCGCTTGAGGCCGGCCTCGCCCAGCGAGTCCTGAACGAACTCGAGGACCTCGCGGCCACGCTCGCCGACCAGGGCGATCACCGCGAGCTCAGCGGTGGCGTTTCGGGCGATCTGCCCCATCAGGGTCGACTTGCCGACGCCGGAGCCGGCGAAGAGCCCGATGCGCTGCCCTTCTCCAACCGTGAGCAGGCCGTCGATGCAGCGCACCCCGAGCGAGAGCGGCTTCTCGATGCGCATGCGGGTGTAGGGGTCAGGGCAGTCGCGGTCCACCGACCAGTCGATCATGTTCTCGGTGGGCAGCGGCCCTTTGCCGTCCATCGGGTCGCCGATGCCGTTGAGCACCCGGCCGAGCAGCCCGTCGCCGGCGCGGATGGTGAGCGGCTTGCCGGTGGGGATCACCTCGCTCGAGGGCCCGATGCCCTTGAGCTCACCCAGGGGCATCAGCATCACCTCTTCGCCCTGGAAGCCGACGACCTCGGCGCGCACCAGCCCCGCGCCTCCGCGGATGTCGCAGATGTCGCCCACCTTCACGTTGGGCACCGCGGCCTTGATCACCAGGCCGGTCAGCTCGGTCACCCGCCCGCGGACCCGCACCGACGACGCGGACTTGATCAGCGCCGCGTACCGCTTGAGATCGATCGCCACCTACTTGACCTCTTTCTTCCCGGGCTCGCCCTTGAGCACCGCCTCGAGCATCGAAACCTGGGTGCCGATCTGCGCGTCGATGCTGCCGAACTCCGTCTGGATGATGCAGCCGCCACGCTCGATGTCGGCGTCTTCGCGAATCGCCAGCTCCAGCGTCCGGCCGATCTTCTCCATCAGCCGCGGCTTCTTCTCGCGGAGCACCGCCGCGTCCTTGGGGTTGACGCGCATGATCATCGCCTTCGCCGCGCGGGTGTGCTCGGTGGCGGTGGCGCAGATCTCCAGCAGGGTCTCGGGGTCGCGCTCGAGATCCCGTCCGATGATCTTCGCCGCGACCTTGCAGGCGAGGTCGATGATGTCCGCCTCGGCGTTGGCGAGGATCTGCCCCGCTTGCATCTTCGCCTTCGCGATCTCCTCCGCCTGGGTCGCGACCACCTCGGCCTTCGCGTCCTTCTTCGCAGCGGCGAAGACCTCTTCCCTCCTCCGGTTGGCGTCGGCGATGATCTCGGCTTCCTGCTTCCGAGCCGTCTCGATGATCTGCTTCGCCTCGGTCAGCGCCTCGAACGCCTCGGCGTTGACGACGCCCGCACGGGGGGGCGGCCGGAGCACCGGCTTGTCGTTGAGCGGGTTGTCAGGGTTGGCCGCGTCGCCGCGGATCACCTTGCTGAGCCGTTGGGCGCCCCCCGAGTTGGGCGGAGCCGGGCGGCGTTCGGAGTCATCCATTTTCGAAAACCGAGTCTAGCGCGAACCGCCGCCGCGTCCACGGGAGGCGCTGGTCTGGCCAGGGTCACGCAGAATCGCCGAGCCGGCCGAGCCGGGCGGAGGGTTCCGTCGGCGGGGGATCTCCTGCAGCGCCGGAGAGGTCGCG
>JAYVRT010000838.1:0-3866 GCA_043776025.1 Archangiaceae bacterium
CCTGTTCGGGGCCTTTGTCCGTCGAGGTGGCGCACGAGGAGATCACCAGATCCAGCGCCGCCAGGCCGCCGTCGGCGCGCGCGGAGCGGCAAGCGTCGGCCTTCCCCGCGAGGCAGCTTGCGACCTGGCCGCTACCTGGGTGGGCGTTGCAGGCGTTGACGCAGTAGGTGCTGAAGTCGGGAGGAGTGGTCGGGCGGTCAATGCCGGTGCAGGCGGCAACGTCGGCAGGTCCACCCTGGAACTCCACGTAGCACGCGGAGGCGAGCAGCTTGCAGTTCTCCGGGGTGCACCCCGGCTGGGGCTGGGAGCAGCCCGCCAGTACCACCCCGAGGATCAAGATCAGGACGCGCATCGGGAGCTTCGCGGCGGACTACCGGGTTTCCCTGGGCATCGCAAGCAGAGGGGGCCCACCTCACCGCCTCTGCCCGCCGGTCGCGCGAGGTCTGCACGGGTCAAGCCGCGAGCACCGCCGCGTTGGCCCGGGCGACGCCTCGCATCGACGCGTGGATCAGCTTCGACCTCGCCGCCTCTGCCCAGAACCCGCGGGCGGCGTCGAGGGCGCTGGAGAAAAGCGCCACCCACTCGGGCCGGGGCACGAACCGCTCGAGCCCCGCCACGCTCAGCTCCTCGCGGACTGGAGCCCAGCGCATCGGAAGCATGTCGTACGCCGGTGTCAGCTGCAGCCGCGGGCCAGCGCCCCAGGTGAACGAGACGTTGCCTGAGTGCATGTCGGTGTTGCCAATCAACCGTCCGAACAGCCACTGCCAGCGCAGCGCCTCGGCATCGGCCGCCCAGATTCTCCCTGCCGCTTCGAGCCGCCCCGCCGCCCCGAGCCAGTCGTCGGTTTGGCCGAACCACTGGTTCTCCACCGCCTCGAGCGAGACGAGGCCCTGCCGCCCGCGCGCGCCGAGGCGATCGAAGCGGCGGACCTCGAGGAAGCGCCGCCCTCCCGCTTCCAGCAGGGTTGTGACCGACGCCGGGCGGCCGGCCACGCGCATCGCTTCGAGCGCGAGGTGCTCGAGCACCAGCAGATCCGCCCAGCGGCGGCTGACCTGGGTGGTGATCCGTGGCGAGAACTTCACCAGCATCCACGCCGGACCGCGGGGTTCCTCCACGAGGGAGAGGAACTTCGGCTGCTCTCCGCCGGCCGACGAACCGGGCATGCCGTGGGCGAGGGCCTGCTCGGCGAGCGCGGGGTAGGCCCGCCCCCGGGCTGCGCGGGAGATCGGCTGTGGCTGCAGACGGGCCCAGCGATCGAACGCGTCGCCGAGCAAGAGGTTGCCGGGGAAGTCTTCACCGCGATGGACCAGCGCCCGGAGAACGTCGTCGTCGCTCCAGCGGTTCAGCTCGACGGGCAGGCCCAGTCCCGGATTCCCCCGGGTGAACTGCCGCCCGAGAAAGCCCTGGGGCCGCAGGTCGCTCAAGAAGAACGGCAAGCCATGGTCGTGCAGCCCGTCGTCACCGCGCGTCAGCGCTTCGAGTCCGTCGCTTTCGAGCAGGTAGCCGCGCTGGAGCACTGGCCGCAGGGTTCCGACCCGGGACGCGGCGCCCGCGCCGTCGACCTCGTAGACCGGCACCTCGGTTCCGACCCCGTCGATCGCTCGCGCCAGCAGATAGCGGGAACTGCGCGCGCCCCCTCGGCGGACCACGGCGGATCCCAGCCGGCGCAGCAGCCGCGACACCGTCGGCTGGCTCACCCGCAGCTGTTGCCGCAGCGCCGCCGTGGTCTGGGGCGCGATCGACAGCTGCACGCGGAGGGCGAGGAGCGGATCCACGTGAATAGATTATCACCACCAATAACACACAGCAATCAAATGATATTACTGCTATTTCGTCCAAAGTTTCGCGCGGGCGTGAATAGATACTTCTCGAATCATCCGAGGCCGGTGACGAGCGCGAGGCCGGACACGTCGGCGGTGGGGACGTCGCTCGCCGCGGCCCGAACCAGCTTCTCCAGCGCGGCCGGGGTCTTCTTCGTCTTCCAGTGCGCCGCGAAGGCCTCGTAGAGCCGCGACGCCTTCCCGCCATTCCACGCGGTGGCGAACGACTCGGCGCTGCCGTGCTGCCCCTCGTAGGTGAGCCCGCCGGGAAAGAAGAGCCGGCAGCCCTCGCCGACGGTCGCCTCGCCTCCCTCGTCGAACTGCTGCCCCGCGCTGCCGTCGCGGACGCCGCGCGCGCCCAGCCCCAGCGGCTGCTTCCACCCGCCGCGGAAGTACTTCACCCGCTGGTGTTGATCGAACAGCTGGACCACCGCCATCCGCACCTGCTCCGGCTTCATCCCCAGCGCGGCGTAGGCGTCGCGGCCCGCCTGCCGGGGGTTGTCGTTGTCGCCGTGGTCCGGGCGATCCAACACCGCGGCGATCGCCTTGCACGCGGTCTCGAGCGCCTCGGGCGGCAGCGTGCCGGTCACCGGGGAGAGCCAGATCAGCACCTTGCGATCGTCGTGGAGCGGCAGCAAGCGCAGCCGGTCTTCCCCCTTCGCCAGCATCGCCAGCTCGAAGCGGCGGCTCGTCAACGCCTGCACCGTGAAGCCTGGCGGTGGCGCCTCGACCAGCGGCGGCAGCACCGCCCGCACCGCAGCGAGCTTCACGTCGCCGAATGGCGCGAAGTTGTTCCTCCGCCGGCGGTGCTCCTGGAAGTCTTCCCAGAAGGCGTTCTTCGCCAGCGTCACCACCCGCAGCGGCTCCTCGCCCAGCTGGGCGTTGAGGGTGTCGTGCAGCACCCGCACCCCATCGGCGTACCCGCCGTTGCCCCGGCCGCAGAAGCCCGCCGTCGCCGCCACCACCACGTCGTGGGCCGCGAGGTGAATCGCCCGCCCGTTCTCGAAGTGATCGCGCGTCTCGCGGAGGAACTTCTTCTCCAGCGGCGGGTGGGTGTGGCCCGGGGTCACCGAGCGGCCCTCCTCGCTGCTGGCCCAGACCACCGCGCCGTTGCAGCCCGCATTGTAGAGCGTCACGCGCATCTGCTTCGGCTCGAACAGCGCGATCGCGCACTCCAACCGCTGGGTGAAGGGCTTGCGGCACAGCGCCTCGAGCGCGAGGTTGGCGGCGAGGCCCGGGTCGGCGTCGGTCTGCAGCGAGTCCTTGAGCGCCTCGAAGGCGGGGCCGAGCTCGGCCCTCGCCCCATTCCCGTCGGCGTCGATCACCCGCATCGAGCAGACGGCGAAGCGCTGACCGTCGAGCTCGAAGCCGGCGAAGATCTCCGGCGCGGCGTCCAGAATCGGCTGCTCGAGGAAGCTGAGCTCGAACCGCGGCGCGACCCAGGTGGAGAGCGTCACGTCTGGCTCGGGGTACGGCTGGACCTCGGCCTCGACCATCGCAGGCGGCGCCGCCGACCGGGACGTGGAGACCTTTTCGTGATCCACCACCAGCACGCAGGCGCAGTAGCCACAGGTGATGCGGGGCTGGGAAGGGGGGACCTCGAGCGGCCCTCCGCAAGAAGGGCAATGCAGGGCCTGGATGCGCACCGCCCGAATCTAGTCCGCTCGGCCAAACTTTTTGCCCCGTTGCGCCCGCGTCGCGATCGAGGGCCAACCCGGGCGAGCACTGAGGTTAGAGTGCCGCTGCTTTGGAGACCCTGGGCTCACCGACGTGGTTCGGCCGGTACCGGCTCACGTCCCGGATCGCCACCGGCGGAATGGCCGAGGTCTTCGTCGGCCGCCACATCACCGAGAGCGGCGAGTTCGGCCCGATGGTGGCGATCAAACGGCTGCTGCCCCACCTGGTGAAGGACAACCAGATCGTCCGGATGTTCCTCAACGAGGCGCGGATCACCGCCCAGATTCACCACCCGAACGTGGTGGCGATCATCGACCTCGGCCAGGAGAGCGGCGAGCCGTTCATCGCGATGGAGCTGCTCGACGGCCG